>JBKKBQ010000234.1:0-17475 GCA_046714015.1 Nitrospira sp. | reverse complement strand
ACCTACGACCTGGCCTCACTTGTGCGGGACGCCTACATTCAGCTCGACGAAGCCCTCGTTGACGATTTGGTGGGGTACTACCTCGACCAACTGGCTGAACGGCGGTTCGTCTGGACCAATCGTGCCGCGTTCCGACGGCTGTTTGATTTGACGAGTATTCAACGCAACCTGAAGGCGGCCGGCCGGTTCGTCTATATCGATCGGGTCAAAGGGAACCCCAAATTCTTAGCCGATATCCCTCGCGTCTTAAGCTACGTCAAACGCAATCTTGAAAAATATCCAGAGCTGGACACACTTCGGAAGCACCTCAGCCCGCATGTGCCGGAACTGCAGTAGAGGACTGAGGGGTGAGGACTGAGGACTGAGCGTCGGATCATCGACTCAGCACTCAGCACTCAGTCCTCAGCACTGATCGTGTGAAGGCCATGATTCTAGCGGCTGGTCTCGGTACCCGCCTGAGACCGCTGACGAACACCATTCCTAAACCGTTGCTGCCGGTCGGCGGAACGCCGCTCATCGTCTGGAACCTCCTCCTGCTGAAGCGGCATGGATTCCGCCAAGTTGTCATCAACCTGCATCATCTCGGTCCGATGATCGAACAGGCGTTGGGCACCGGGTCGAAATTCGGGATTCGGATCATATACTCCCATGAGCCGGTCATCCTGGGGACCGGCGGCGGGATTAAACAGGCCGAGCCTCACTTTTCAGGAGAGCCGGTTCTGATTCTCAACGGGGATACGCTGGTGGAATTGGATCTTGAAGCGCTCTGCGATATTCACCGCACGCGTAATGCGGCGGCAACCTTGGTGCTCCGGGAAGATCCGGATGCTGCCCGTTGGGGGCTGGTTGAGGTGGGAGACAAGGAGCGCATCCTTCGTATCAACGGGAAAGGGCAAACGGAGCCCGTTCCAGCGAAGCCGCGCATGTTCGCGGGGATTCACATCTTGCACCCCCGGTTGCTCAGGCAGGTGCCCAAAGGAGTGGCCTCCTCGATTATCGATCCCTATGTGGGGGCTATCGAGCGGGGAGAACCGGTGCTTGGGTATGATCTGCAGGGATATTGGTCGGACATCGGCACGGCCGAGCGCTACACACAGGCGGAACGGGATGTCCGAGCAGGACTGATTCGTTTGGAAGATCGGCAGGCTTTCGAGCCGCGCGTTCCGCTCACGTAAGAAGGGGGTTGATTTCGACCGCGACGCTTCATTGATTGCCCACCGGCCACTCCAGCATTCCTATTCCTTTTGCTGTTTGAGTAACCGAGCGAGATAAGTTCGCTGGAGCTTGAGCGAATCGGCGGCCTTTGTCTGATTGCCTTCGGCTTGTTCCATCGCGCGCGCGATGATGTAGCGGCTGTGTTGCTCCATCGATTCATGATAGGGCAGGTTCACATACGGCAGTGGAGTGTCTTCACTTCCACGGAGGAAAGTGTCATCTGCCAGTAATGCCAACATCTCCGGTTCTATGGTGTCTTTCGGGCTCAAGACGACGGCGCGCGCGATCACATTATCCAATTCCCGAATGTTTCCCGGCCATGGATAATGGGTCAAGGCATCGAGCGAGGCTGGACTCAGAGCCATGCCTGGTCGTTTCGCATCCCTTGTATGACGATCCAAAAAGAACTGGGCCAGGGCCGCGACATCCCCCGATCGTTCGCGCAGCGGCGGCAAGGTCAGAGTCACGACGTTGAGTCGAAAGTAGAGATCTTCCCGGAACTGACCTGCTCTCACAGCCTGCCGAAGATCCTTGTTCGTGGCCGCAATGATACGAATGTTCACGGAGACAGTCTTGGAGCCGCCGACGCGCTGAAACTCACGGTCCTGCAGGACACGTAAGAGCTTCGCCTGCAAAGGAAGAGACATATCTCCGATCTCGTCGAGGAACACGGTCCCCCCGTCGGCCATTTCCAGCTTGCCCTTCTGCTGGCGGTCGGCCCCGGTGAAGGCCCCTCGTTCGTGTCCGAACAGTTCGTTCTCCAGCAGCGTCTCCGTCAAGGCGACGCAGTTGATGACGATCAGCGGCATCGCACAACGAGGGCTCCACTGATGGATCGACCGGGCGAAGAGCTCCTTGCCGGTCCCACTTTCGCCGAGCAGCAACACGCTCGCATCGGATTTGGCGGTCCGTTGTGCCGCTTCCACGACGGACCTCACGGACGGGCTGTTGCCGACGATGGAGGCGTACCGGCCGTCGACCTCGGAACGGAGATAGGCGACCTGGCGTCGTAGCGCATCCCGCTCCAAGGCTTTGCGAATCACAATCAAGAGATGGTCTTTGTCGAGGGGTTTGGTCAGGAAGTCGTACGCCCCTTCCTTCATGGCCTCCACCGCGGCCTCAATGGATCCATGTGCGGTCATGACGATGACAGGAATAGTATCCGACGGTTTCATCTGAGACAGACGCTTGAGGACATCGAGACCCGACACTTTGGGCAGTGTGAGGTCCAGGAGAATGAGCTGCGGAGACTCGTGAACGATGTGGCCAAGAGCCTGCTGTCCCTCGGTGGCTGCCACGGTCTCGTACCCGGAGGCATGGAGGCGGTCCTCGAGCATCATGACGATGTCCGGGTCATCATCGACAATAAGAATTTTGGCGTTCATACTTCAGCTCGTGAGACCACCGTACGTCATGACTTGACGCCTCACCCCTTACCCCTCACGGGTTCTCCATCACATTCAGAACCAAGCCGGTCAACGGCTTCGGGTAAAAGTACGTCGATTTGTGCGGCATCCGCTCGCCCGCAGCCGCGACGGCTTGAACCTCACTGACCTTCGTGGCGTTGAGTAGGAACGCGCCCGTCCCTGTTCCGTTGGCCACCCAGTCCAGGGCTTCGTGATCATCTTTGGTGTACAGAATGGCTTCTTGTTCCTGCTGGGTCGGGCACAGCCTTGTCACGATCAGGTGTTGCAGCAGGGAGACGTCGAGTTTGGCGCGAGGTGACGCTTGGATTGAAGGTCGATGGGCCGGTTTCAGTGTGAGGCTGACGTAACGGTCGTCGCCTTGTCGCGTCAGCCCGAACACCGGGGCATGCTTTCCTTCAGTCCGCAAGCTGCCTAGGAACTGTGAACGCGCGTGATGTTGTGTGGAGGCGTTGAAGGGGAATTCTTGAAATTCAAACACATCGCCCAGGACTGTCTTGACCTGGTCGGGAGACGGCAAGGGGGTGGTCGCAACTCGGTGCGTCGGTAAGACCGTCAAGCCCGGATCTTCAAGCGGGGTGAGCAGCATCAACACCGAGTCGTAGGGTTGCAGCCCGGTCTGAGGGCCCGCCTGCTGTCGCCGGAGCTTTTGGTAGTTCAACGCCGTTTCATAGCGATGGTGGCCGTCCGCGATGAACAGCGGCTTGCTGTGCATCGCATCGGTCATGTGTTTCAGTACCGTCTCATCGGTCACGGCCCACAAGCATTCGCGACAGCCTGCATCGTCTTGAAAGTCGTAGCGCGCCGGCTTCCCTTTGACTGCGCTTTCCAGAAGTTGGATGACGGCACCGAGCGGATCTGAGTAGAGGGACCAGATCGGGCTGAAGTTTGAGCGACAGGCTTCGATCAGATTCAGGCGATCAGTCTTTGCCGCGGCGCGTGTGTTTTCGTGCGGGTAGATATGTCCGGAGTCGAGCGCTTCCAGTTTTGCCAGCGCCAGGAATCCCCGGAGCACCTTCTTCGGACCGTCGGGGGCTGAGTAGGGAGGCGTGTATTCAATCGTGTGATAATAGACGGCAGGCCGCGCGTCGCGCTTGAGGATACCCTCATGGAGCCAGGTCTGCAGCGTCGCGGCTGCGCGGGTATACCGGTTGCGGGAAGGGCTGTCACCGCTCTGGTCGAGCCCTAATTCCATTCGGATAATGTTGTGGGGATGGCGGTCGTGAAGACGTTTCTGCCCATCCGAGTCGATGATGTCGTAGGGCGGGGCGACCACATCCTTGATGGAGCCCACGAGCGTCCGGTCATACAGCATGCCTTGAAACGGTAAAATCTGTGACATGAACAACCCCTTGGCAATGTCGTGACAGCGACGACGGTTTGATGGTAATCAGGAGAGAGCGGGATCCTTTCGCCCTACGCCGTGCCATTTCTACGGCCCAGCGTCCTTCCGGATGGCGGGAAGACGACTATCGGTCGCGGGTGATCATATAATCAGCGGCGACCGACAGCGCGCGCCGTGCGGTACTATCATTGAAGCGTTCGAGCTCATGTTTGGCGGCGGCGATATAAGCGCTCGCGCGATCCATCGTATAGGTGATCGAACCGAAATCGGCCATCAACAATAAGATGCGTTCAAGATCGGCGGTGCTGAGAGTCCGAGTTTCCATTCGATCCTTGATCATCTGGCGGTCCTGCTCTGAGCAATGCTGCAGCAGATGCAGCAGGGGTAGCGTCGCTTTCCCCTGCCGGAGATCTTGCCCGATTGTTTTCCCGAGCGACTCGCCGTTTGCGATGTAATCCAAGGCATCGTCGGCAACTTGAAAGGCTATGCCGAGGTACTGACCGAAGCGGAACAGCGCCTCCTGTTGCGTGTCAGGCGCCTCTGCCAGAATGGCGCCCATGCGGCAGGCCGCGGCAATCAAGCTGGCGGTCTTGTGCTCAACGATCTTGATATAGTCGATCTCCGGCATCGAGGGATTCCCGTTATAGTACAGCTGAAGGACCTCACCTTCCGCCATTTTGTTGCAAGCCTCGGCGAGGACTTCATTGATGCCTTGGTTCTGGAACTCGACAACTTTGCACATGGCCTTCGTATAGAGGTAGTCGCCGACCAGAATGCTGATCTGGTTCCCCCACACCCTGCGCGCGGTTCTTCTGCCTCTCCGGAGATCGGCGTCATCCACGACATCGTCGTGTAACAGGGTGGCGGTATGGATGAATTCCACGATGCTGCCGAGCTGATGGTGCTCGGCTCCAGGATAGCCGCAGAGGCGCGCCGATAAGAGAAGGAGCAGGGGTCTGATGCGTTTGCCGCCACCGCTCAAAATGTGGGCGGCGACCGTATTGACCAGGGTCACGCTGGAGTCGAGGTTCTTCCTGACTCGATCCTCCACGCCGTCCAGCTCACCACGGTAGGCGTCCCACACATCCGACATGCTGTGCAGGGTTGCGATCGCTTGACCTTGTGCCATGCGGCGGATGGTATGGCAGCCGAGGAAATAAAGTCAAGCCAATGAAAGCGGGATAGGCCTGCCGTAATCTTGACAGAGGAATGACCCATCCAGTAAGGTCCCATCCTAACAATCGGGTGAGGTTCACCCTGAGTGCGATGGGGCAAGTCCACCCTAGGTTTCTCCTTTGCTCTATTCTCATCCCATATCGGAAAACTCTCATTCTTTGAACGAGATAGATACATGAATATTCCTGGGTTTCCCCGCCGGCAAGGGCTCTACGATCCTCAGCATGAGAAGGATTCCTGTGGGATCGGCTTTGTCGTCAATATCAAAGGCAAGAAATCCCACGACATTGTCCGTAAAGGACTCCAAGTATTGGAGAACCTGACCCATCGTGGAGCGCAGGGCTGTGATCCCTGCACCGGAGATGGAGCCGGAATTCTTTTGCAGATCCCACACACGTTCCTGAAGCGGGTCGCAGGGGATGCCGGCCTGTCATTGCCGGAAGTCGGCGAATACGGAGTGGGGCAGCTCTTCCTCCCGCCCAACGCAGACTCCCGACGGCTGTGCGAGAAGCTGTTCACCGAGATCCTTGTGGAAGAAGGTCTGCGTTTGCTCGGCTGGCGCGATGTGCCGGTCAAGAGCGACCAAATCGGTGTCCAAGCGCGAACGACCGAGCCATTCATGCGGCAGATCTTCATCGCGCGCGATGCCTTGAACGAAGCCCAGTTCGAGCGAAAACTGTATGTGATCCGCAAGCTGGTTGAAAAGGCCGTGGCAGAGTCGGCCATTCAAGGACGGGAACACTTCTACGTCTCCAGCCTGTCGGCCAACACCATCGTCTATAAGGGCTTGCTCTTGCCACATCAAATGGCGGCCTACTACCAGGATCTCACCGATGAACGGATGGTCAGTGCGTTGGCCTTGGTGCACTCACGCTTCAGCACGAATACGTTCCCCACGTGGCCGCGGGCCCATCCCTATCGGTATGTGTGCCACAACGGGGAGATCAATACGCTGAAGGGGAACGTCAATTGGATGAAGGCTCGCCAAGGCCGTCTTCATTCCGAGCTGTTCGGGAAAGATATGGAGAAACTGTTCCCGATCGTCTCCGAGGATCAAAGCGACTCGGCCTGTTTGGACAATGCCCTCGAATTTCTGCTGCTCGGGGGCCGTTCGCTGCCGCATACCATGATGATGTTGATTCCCGAACCGTGGGTCGCGAATGCTCAGATGGATTTGGATCGTCGGGGTTTCTACCAGTATCACGCGGCGATGATGGAGCCGTGGGACGGGCCGGCGGCTGTCTGTTTCACCGACGGCAAGATGATCGGTGCAACGTTGGATCGGAATGGGCTGCGTCCCTGCCGCTATCAGGTGACGACCGACGGTCTCGTGGTCCTCGCATCCGAGGCCGGTGTCTTGCCGGCTGAGGCGAAGGATATCCGCATGAAAGGCCGGCTCCAACCGGGCCGAATGTTCCTCGTCGACACGGTACAGGGCCGTATCATCGATGACGAAGAGATTAAGGCCGATATCGTCGGCCGCAAACCCTATCGCAGTTGGGTCACGCAGTACGGTGTCTCGCTGGACGAGTTGCCGGAGCCGTTGAATGTCCCGCAGCCGGATCATCCGACGATCCGCCAGCGGCAGCAAGCCTTCGGCTACACGGTCGAAGAACTCAAGATGGTCATCACGCCGATGATCGTCACGGGCGAAGAAGCCATCTCCTCCATGGGCACCGATACCCCGTTGGCGGTACTGTCCGATCGGCCGCAGCTCCTGTTCAAGTATTTCAAGCAGCTCTTCGCGCAGGTGACGAATCCGCCCATAGATCCGATCCGCGAACAGCTGGTGATGTCGCTCGTGACCAATATCGGCCCGAAGCCGAACTTGATGGACGAATCGCCCGAATCATGCCGCCGTATCAAGGTGCAGCAGCCGATTCTCACGAACGCCGATTTACAAAAGATCCGTGGCATTTCGGATCCGCATTTCAAGAGCAAAACGCTCCGGATGTTGTTTCGCATCGCCGAAGGGCCGGATGGGCTTGGTGAAGCGGTCGACGATCTGTGCCGGCAGGCCTCGCAGGCGATTAAGGAAGGCTACAAGTTCCTCATTTTGAGCGATCGTGGCGTCGATGACCAGTGGGCTCCGATCCCAAGTTTGCTCGGTATCTCTGCAGTCCACCACCACCTGGTTCGCGAATGTACGAGAACCGAAGTGGGCTTGATCCTCGAAACCGGCGAGCCGCGCGACGTGCATCAATTCGCCTGTTTGCTCGGCAATGGTGCCGGGACCATCAACCCGTATCTACTGTTCGAGTCGCTCGTCGACATGGAGCGCGACAATTATCTGCCGGAAGGACTCGACGCCCCGACAGCGGAAGGGAAATTCATCAAGGCCATCAACAAGGGCCTGCTCAAGATCTTCTCAAAAATGGGGATCTCCACGGTGCAGTCCTACTGCGGTGCGCAGATCTTCGAGGCGATCGGGTTGAATCGCGAACTTATCGACCGCTACTTCACCGGGACGCCGTCACGCGTGGAAGGGGTCGGCATCCGCGAGGTTGGTGAAGAAACGCTCCGCCGACACCGAACTGCCTATGAGCCGGCGGCGATCCGCCAACTCGATTTCGGCGGCGAGGTCCACTACCGCATCCAGAGTGAGCACCATAACTGGAACCCGGAGACGATCTACAAACTGCAGCATGCCGGCCGCTCGAACGATCCGAAGAGCTACGCTGAATTCGCGCAGATCGTGAACGACGAGAGCACGCGGCGGTCGAACTTGCGCGGTCTGCTCGAGTTCAAGTTCACGCCACAGCCGATTCCCATCGAAGAAGTGGAACCGGCTAAAGACATCGTCAAGCGCTTCAACACTGGCGCGATGTCGTTCGGCTCGATCAGCAAGGAAGCGCACGAAACGCTGGCGATCGCGATGAACCGGCTCGGCGGCAAGAGCAATACGGGCGAAGGCGGTGAAGATCCCGAGCG
Organism: Nitrospira sp.; assembly: GCA_046714015.1. Taxonomy (GTDB): domain Bacteria; phylum Nitrospirota; class Nitrospiria; order Nitrospirales; family Nitrospiraceae; genus Nitrospira_D. Next base: position 9,384 of record JBKKBQ010000234.1, on the reverse strand, counting down.
GTTCACACCCTTGCCGAACGGCGATTCGAAGAACAGCTACATCAAGCAGGTGGCGTCGGCCCGATTCGGAGTTACGGCGCATTACCTCGCGAACGCGCGGGAATTGCAGATCAAGATGGCACAGGGTGCCAAGCCCGGAGAAGGCGGCCAACTGCCGGGCCACAAGGTGGATGAACACATCGCGCGCTTCCGTTATGCCACACCGGGTGTGCAATTGATTTCGCCGCCGCCCCACCATGATATTTATTCGATCGAGGATTTAGCCCAGCTGATCTTCGACCTGAAGAATTCCAATCCCGATGCCGGTGTCTCCGTGAAACTGGTGGCGGAGGTCGGCGTCGGCACGGTCGCGGCCGGTGTCGCCAAAGCCCATGCGGACAAGGTGCTCATCAGCGGCGACTCAGGCGGAACCGGGGCATCCCCACTGGCCTCCATTAAATATGCTGGGATTCCATGGGAACTTGGGTTGGCCGAGACGCACCAGACGCTCGTGCTCAATGACCTACGTGGGCGCATTCGTGTTGAAACGGACGGCCAGATGAAGACCGGCCGCGACGTGGTCATCGCTACGCTGCTCGGTGCGGAAGAATATGGGTTCGCGACCGCCCCGCTCATCGTCGAAGGCTGCATCATGATGCGCAAGTGCCATCTGAACACCTGCCCGGTCGGGATCGCGACACAAGATCCTGAGTTGCGCAAGAAGTTCAACGGCGAGCCGGAACACATCGTCAACTACCTCTTTTTCGTGGCCGAGGAAGCGCGGCAGTTGATGGCGAAGCTCGGCTTCCGGACGATCAACGAGATGGTCGGCCGTGTCGACAAGCTCAAGATCACCAAAGCCGTTGACCACTGGAAAGCCAAGGGGCTGGATCTTACGCCGCTGCTGACGGCTCCCGATGTTCCCGCGGATGTACCGCGTTATTGTGTGCAGAAGCAGGACCATGGTCTCACCGACATTCTCGACAACAAACTCGTCGGGCTTTGCAAGTCGGCGATCGAGAAGGGTGAGAAGGTCACGCTCGATCTCCCGATCAGAAACATCAACCGCACGACCGGCACGGTGCTCTCGAGCAAGATCGCGAAGACGTACGGGCCGGACGGGTTGCCGGAAGACACGATTATGATTAAGTTCAACGGGTCGGCTGGTCAATCGTTCGGGGCGTTCCTCGCGAAGGGCATCACGCTGACGCTGGAAGGGGAGTCCAACGATTACATCGGCAAGGGATTGTCCGGCGGCAAGATCATCGTCTTTCCGCCGAAGGATATCCTTTATAATCCGGAAGAGACGATTTTGATCGGCAATACGTCGCTCTATGGGGCCACGCAAGGTGAGGCCTATTTCTACGGGATGGCGGGTGAACGGTTCGCCGTGCGGAATAGTGGGGCACACGCCGTCGTTGAAGGGACGGGCGATCATGGGTGTGAGTACATGACGGGCGGTGTGGTTGTGGTGCTGGGACGCACCGGTCGCAACTTTGCAGCCGGCATGTCCGGTGGTGTCGCCTTTGTATTGGACGATATCGGAAAATTTCAGAGCCGCTGTAATACAGGGATGGTCGAACTGGAGCCGGTGGCGACGAAGGAAGATAAGCAGTTGCTCCACGGGTTGATCACCAAGCACTTTATGTACACGGGGAGCCGTAAGGCCAAGCAAGTGCTCGATGCGTTTGAGGCCACCTTGCCGAAGTTTGTGAAGGTGATGCCGGTCGATTATAAGCGCGTGCTTGAAGAGCGAAAGCGCAAGGCGAGCGCAGTCCATTAGGGAAGTGCTGAGTAAAAAGTGCTGAGTCCTGAGGCTCGGATTTCCACTCAGCACTCAATGCTCAGCACTCAGGGCTAGGGAAGAAGATGGGTGATCCGACCAGGGCAAAGCGCACGTCTCGGCGTGCGCAGGGTTGGGCGGGTGAGATTGAGGATTTCCTGCTCAACAGCCAATTAATGATTCGAAGGAGACAAAGCTAAGTAGCCATGGGAGATCCGAAAGGCTTCATGAAATACGCCCGAGAGGGCCCAAAGCGCAAGCCGATCGAGTTGCGTGTGCTCGATTGGAAGGAGATGTACGAGCCGATCTCCGAGGACAAGCTGAAGGCCCAGGGGGCGCGCTGCATGGACTGTGGTGTGCCGTTTTGCCAAGGCAACACCGGTTGCCCAGTCGTGAATCTGATTCCCGAATGGAACGATCTCGTCTATCGCGGCCGTTGGAACGATGCACTGAAAGCGCTGCACACGACGAACAACTTTCCCGAGTTCACGGGACGGCTCTGCCCGGCGCCCTGCGAAGGGGCCTGTGTGCTGGGCATCAACGAAGATCCGGTGTCCATCCGTATCATCGAGTGGAACATCGTCGACCGAGGCTTCAACGAAGGTTTTGTGACACCGATCCTCCCGGTTATGAACACCGGCAAGACCGTGGCGGTCGTCGGCTCCGGTCCGGCGGGGTTGGCCGCTGCGCAGCAACTGGCTCGAGCCGGCCATGAGGTGACGGTCTTCGAAAAGTCTGATCGGATCGGGGGTCTGCTTCGCTACGGTATTCCCGATTTCAAAATGGAGAAGTGGGTGATCGACAGACGGCTGGAACAGATGAAGGCCGAGGGGGTGAAGTTTCAAACCAGCGTCGCCGTCGGCAGGGACATTACCGGGGAACAGTTGCGTCAACAATTCGACGCGGTAGGATTGACGATGGGTGCCGAGCAGGCTCGAGAGCTGCCGATCCCTGGTCGTGAGTTGAAGGGCGTGCATCTCGCGATGGAATATCTCACCCAGCAGAACAAACGCACGGCGGGCATTCCCATGGCCGACGAGCCGATCACCGCGAAGGGCAAACGGGTCGTCATCATCGGCGGGGGCGATACAGGGTCTGACTGCCTCGGTACCGCGCACCGTCAAGGCTGTGTCGAGGCGCATCAATTTGAATTACTGCCGGAGCCACCGCCGCAGCGAGCCGAATCGACCCCCTGGCCGCTCTGGCCGATGCAGCTACGCACCTCGCATGCCCATGAAGAAGGGTGCGACCGGCAATGGAGCGTGTCCACGACGAAATTTACCGGCCACGATGGCCATGTCACAAAACTCCATGCCAACCGAGTCAAATTTGAAAACGGCAAGTTTGAACCGATGCCTGGTACCGACTTCGAGATGAACGCCGATCTGGTACTGCTGGCCATGGGCTTCACGGGTCCCGTCAAGAACGGCCTGCTCGACAACCTGGGCGTGAAGTATGACGCCCGCGGAGCGGTCCTAGTTGACCAGAACCTCATGACCAACCTCGACGGCGTCTTTGCCGGCGGCGATACCAAACGCGGCGCCTCGCTCATCGTCTGGGCCATCGCCGAAGGAAGAAAGATGGCCGCTGGGATTGATAAGTATCTGCACGCGAACCGGTCTGCAAAAACGTCCGTTTCCTAAACCGACCGTCTCAGTCAGTTCCATCTTTCCTTCTCAGTTGAGTCTCGGTGAAGCCCAACCCTACAAGGTAAAATCCTGCTGAACCCTGGCACGTCCTCTTGAAGTCTTAAAGAGTTCCTGACACCATCTAGTGCCTATACTCAGACGAAAGGGAGATCGCTGATATGGCGGATAAACGAGAGGGTGCTTCAGGGGACGAACAAACGGAGCATTGGGACGCCAGTGATCAGAGCCTGCGTTCGGCTACGTTGATGGCGACGCCGGCTCAACGGCTAGCTTGGCTGGAGGAAGCGCTGAAGCTAGCCTATGCCACCGGGGCCTTGAAGCCGAGACGGATGCTGACCCAGGAAGAATGGGATGCGATGGGGTCAGCGAATCTGTGATCGTGTGGGCCATCGCCGAAGGGCGCAAAATGGCGGCAGGGATCGATCAGTATCTGCACGCGAACCGATCCTGCGAAAAGGTACGTTTCCTAGACTGACTGTCTGGACAGTTACCTTCTCCCAAGCCTCTGTACACTTCTCGTTCCCTTAGTTCATAGCGGCAGCAGCGCCTCAATCAGTTCCAGTTTTCCACCTTTACGAGTCCCGGTAGGGTAGCTCTCCTCCAGCGAAGTTGCTCTGGGACTTGACTTATCACTACCGGCCTTCCCTCATTGCGGTCTCATCTAATACCATTGAACGGCCTCGAGGCCCTTCGCATCATAGACAATCCTCAATCCGGAAAGTAGCCTACTCGCGCTACTTGTTCCCGGTGGCCGTGGGGTTTCATCAAGAAGCTATATGCTCATGATTAGCCTGCAAATGGAATGCTGAATGCGCAGCTTCATGTTTGATACTAATGTTTTTAATCATGTTCTCGATGGCATGGCGGAACTTAGCGGGTTCGTTGGTCGAGCAAAGTTCTACGCAACTCATGTTCAGGTTGACGAATTGAAGAACACATCTAATGATGCAAGAAGAGCCGCGTTACTTAAGGTGTTCGAAGAAATCACTAACATAAGGGTTCCAACGGAATCCTTCATCTTAGATAACTCGCAACTAGCTGAAGCGAAGTTGGGTGGAGAGCAACCCATCATAACTGAGTCGGCTGTCTGGGGTGTATCAAAATGGGGCATGTGTAAGTGGACAGCTTCCGACAATCTTTATAAACCAATAAGGTCTCAGCTCGACCGGCTGAATGAGGGCAAGCCAAATAATGCCCAAGACTCGTTAATTGCTGAAACGTCGATCAAAAATGGTTTTACTTTGGTAACGCACGACCGAGATCTTTTTTGGATCACTACGAAGTTTGGTGGTGCAGTGTCCAATATCCATGAGGTAATTAAGGGGCTTGCAACCGCGGCTGTGGGCTAATCAAGGGCTGCACCCAATGATCCATACTCCTCATGTCCTACGTATTCGGCTTCGTTGTTTTTTCTAATTATCTAGGTGCTTTGATAAGCGCCCAGGTCTCAATGAGATAGAATCTGTTTCTTGCCCCAGCCGACTCATTGACAGCGTTCCATCCAGGAACGTAGCCTATCTCCCGTCCTGCCACCTTCAAAAGTCCAGAGGAGGGCTATCATGGCGCCTGTTGACTATTTCCTCAAGATCGCCGGGATTGAGGGCGAGAGCAATGATCTGAAGCACAAGGGAGACATCCACCTGGATTCGTGGTCCTTTGGAGGCACGCAAACAGGTGGTGAGCATTTCGCCGGCGGGGGAGGTGGGGGGAAGTTCTCGGCTCAAGATTTTCATTTCACGACCAAGCTCAGCAAGGCCTCACCGAGGCTCTTTCAAGCCTGTGCGACCGGTCAACACTTCAAGGACGCCACACTCGTTGCGAGAAAGGCAGGCGAGGGACAGCAGGAGTACTACAAAATCACGTTCAGCGACTGTTTGGTGTCTTCGTATCAGCAGGGTGGTGCCGCTGGATCAGATATCCTTCCGACGGATCAGGCGTCGTTGAACTTTGCGAAGATTGAGATTGAGTACACAGAGCAAAAGCCAGACGGGTCTTTTGGAGCAGTTGTGAAGGGGGGCTATGACTTAAAACTCAATAAGGTTGTGTAGGGAAAAGTGGAGGCTCCGTTTGGGGCCTGCTAGACGTGACTAGTTGCATGCTTGTATCGTGTCTGTAATCTTCAAGGCGGAGAAATGACTCAATGCCCCAACAAACCTATCCTCGTGGTCCCAAAGCGCTCCTCGGTGGGATTGCGCACCTGGGGCGATTTATCGACAAGATTCGGCTGCGCAATGCTGGGCAGATTCAGGATTACAACTACATCACGGTGGGGTTCGACAAGTACCTTGTCGATTTTCTTGGAATCGACGCGAAATCGTTCGAACAGCGAGTCTTGACCGGTGGGACGGATGAGGAGTTGCTTGCCTGGGTGAAGGTCAATGGCCGCAAGCCGTCCGACCAGGAGATTGCGCAATGGTCGCAGGGTCTGCTTGTCTCAGGTCCAAAAGATGAGGCAGCTCGCCAGCGGTTTCAAGGCCGCCTTCAAGAAATCGCAAACAAGCGTGGTGTGGCGGTGAGTTCCTTGCCATCTGTTACGACCTGGGCGGATGTGATCGAGTTGGACGAAGGGCGAATGTAAGGGCGTAGGCATGAGCCGGGCCGGCGTCATTTGCATCTTCCTTGCGCTGGTGCTCGGGCTTCCTCTTCTCGGCGTGGCTTGGTCCGGTCAACCGATCGGCCGCTATTTCGAATTCCCTCCCCGCACCAGTTACGTGCAGCATGAGCCATTCTCTTGGCTGGTGTTCATCGCTCTGGCACTCTTGATTGTCACCTTCCTTGGGCCAATCCTCTTTTGGATTACCGTCTCGAACCATCAGCTATCAGCCATCGATCATCAGCTCTTGCGGAAACGCTTCACGCTCGCCTCGCTGAGTCGGCGAAGCGAGCTTGACGCCTCACGTTTCAGACTCCCCTGGTGGGGTTGGCTCGGAATCGGATGGACGGGCCTCTGGTGGGTGGTGGCTTGGACCCGCTTCTCCTGGATGGCGGCGGTCCAGGGACATACGTTCACGCCGCTGTGGCTTGGGTACATCGTGATTGTAAATGCCTGCACATTCGCTCGCACGAGCCGGTGCATGATGCTCTATCGCCCTCGCTACTTTTGGTCCCTGTTCCCCCTAAGCGCTGCGTTCTGGTGGCTATTCGAGTACCTGAATCGCTTCGTGCAGAACTGGTATTACGTTGGTGTCGCCGATCTCTCGCCGCTCGAGTATTTCTTTCGAGCTACGATTCCTTTCTCCACAGTGCTGCCGGCGGTTATCGGCACGGCGGAGCTATTGACGTCATATCCTGCCGTCAGTGCGGGTATGGAGCGGTTTAGATTGATAGCCCCCCACACTACAAAGCAGATGAGCTGGGGGCTTCTTATTCTGTCCAGTCTGGGACTCCTCGGCATGGGACTCTGGCCTAATTATCTCTTCCCACTTGTTTGGGTTGGACCCCTGTTGTTGGTGGTCTCGCTTCAAGTACTGATCGGGAGGCCGACCATTCTTTCACCGCTTGCACGGGGCGATTGCCGAGGTATATGGGTGCCGGCACTGGCGGCGCTGATTTGCGGAGCGTTTTGGGAGCTTTGGAATTGGAAGAGTCTCGCCCATTGGGAGTACGCCATTCCGTTCGTGCATCGGTTCCAGCTGTTCGAGATGCCGTTGCTCGGCTACGCGGGGTATCTGCCGTTCGGTCTCGAATGTGTTGCGGTCGCCGACCTCTGTTTGAGCCGTCAGTTTTCCGATGGTGTGGAGTATTACCGTCATGAATAATGGCTGTCGCTAACAACAGAAATCCATCCATGCCGGATCGCCGACTCCTCCAACTGCTCGCGGTCATTGCTCTCCTGAACGTCCTGCACCTGGTCGATCACATCCTACGCGGGGATTTTCACTGGCCGATCAATGACCAGTCGATGGGGTTTCTCGTTGTGGCAACAATCATCCTGGGTGGGATGGGAGTGGGCGTACTACTGTATCGGGCGGGTCGGGTAGGCCCGAAGTTCTGGACGATTATTGGGATGCTAGGCCTCGGGCTTGGCTGGCTCTCGCATTTCAGTCCGATGACTGACCAGCCGGTGTCGGTCATCTACCATGGGTATACGGCCCCCTGGGCAGGAATGTTGGCGGTCGGCTGCCTGTTCCTGCTCATGTTGTCTGTGTTAGGCGCAACGCTCTTTGCCGGATATCTGAGGAAGCGAGGTGACTCACCCTGCTCGGTGAGATTGAATCGGTTCTATCTCAATTCCGTCCAACCGCCTGTTTGCGAGCGAAAGGCCAGTTGGCGCGTCGTAGTACCAATCACGGTCACGTCGTTTGTCTGGTCGATGGATTGCATCTGTTCATGCGCCGACCAGCGCACAGGAAAGAAACCTCCCGTAAACGCGGAAAAGGCCAGGGCTCGCTCGGAGGTAATGACAACCATCACATGGCCGCGACCCTGCAGTTGTTTGACGGTTTCATTCGGCCCCAACACATCGCTGAACCAATGGCCTCGACTCTCCTGAAACCCATGGACTCGCCGGTTGGTCTGAACTATAAGCAGGCGCGACAACACGTGATGCCGTTCGACATGCTCTTCAATGCCCAACTGCACCTCCGTCCATCGCCGTAAGCCGGAAGAAAAGCCCAACAGTCGGCGGGTGGTTTGGGCAAAGCCGGCCGGCCCTTGAGCCGCCGTGGTGACGATGGTTTCATTGACTCCCAATGGCTCCTCAACAGGACTGCCACCTCCAGGTAGCGCAACGACTCTGTCTTTGACGACGGTGACTAGGACATCGACCTGGCGAACTTGTGCGAAGGCGGGAACAGAGATCAATAATAGACTGAAGATAAGAATGAACATGGAGAAACCTGCTACGGGATTATACAAGCGAGTGTGGGCTCAGGTTAAGCGGGTGGTCTTAAAGGGCTGCCCGCTCTAAGTTGTCGAGTATCGAAGAGCCGGTAGGTTCTACACCGAGGGCAACGTCAGCAACTTCTTCATTTCACAATGTGCAAGCACGACGTCGGGGGCGCGCTGCAGTGCCTCATAGTAACTCCGCTCATATCCGTCACCGAGCTCCGAGGGGCGAATGAGCGCCCGCACCTCGGTCAACAGGACCGCCACATCATCGACGGTCGGTTGCTCGTGTCCATCGAGCAATTCATCGATACGGACGACCATGTTGGAAAGCGGATGGAGCCAGGTAAACCACGGATCGTTCATCACCAACTGTAAGAGTTGGCCTGTGGAATCCACTCGACCGTAAATCCGCTCATAGGTCAACTGTTCGGCGACGATCAGGGCCTTATGCAACCCTAAGAGCCCATGCCGGACATCCGTCAAGGTTCTTCTGAGCGGGTTGGTTTCACGAACATGTGTCTGTTTCGATGAGATAGCCATAGAAGTAATTCTAGCAGGTCAATAGAAAAATAGGGATTCAGCGGCCTTCATTTTTGTCAATCACGCGATATGCTCTTATCGGAGATCAGGAGCTGGTTCTGTAGCCGCAACTGGGGTCACTGGTCATACCTGAGTTATGAGTCAAATCCTCATCTCTGTGGCGTATCGGAAGTCAGCGTCCTAGTTCGCGTAATTCTGGGGACAAGGAGATAGAAGCCTGCCGCTGGTTCGGATTCCGGGTCAACGTTCCCTCCGAAGAAACATGTTTGTGGGGGCTGAGCAGGTTCCCATAGATGGAAAACAGCTCACCGGTCAGCCTGGCCGTATCGTCGGGATCGGTTGGAAGTTTCCGGCGTATGTAGTCGTTGAGCACCAGGCCTTGGGCGGTCTTATGGACATGAGGCTGGTCCAAATTCATTCGGTAGCGCTCGACGGCATCGGAGACGCGGCTGATGAAGATCACGGTTCCATCCGCCTCCACCCGTTCGACGACGCCCACATGGGTCAGGGGATCGTTCATCTTTCCGTCCCGATTGAAATCCCATGTGTTATCAAAAAATACCAGGTCGCCCGGACCGGCCGCTGACCCGTGATGCAGGATAC
>JBKKBQ010000233.1:0-4475 GCA_046714015.1 Nitrospira sp. | reverse complement strand
TGGCGCGACCGTTCAACTGCGCGCCTCGATGTTCGATGGCCGTGAACAGTTCATTTCGTGAGGGATCGAAGATCGCCCCAAGCACACAGTGCCCCTCGTACTCGAGTCCGATGGAGACGCAGTAGGCGGGATAGCCATGCGCGAAATTGGTGGTGCCATCGAGTGGATCAATGATCCATAGATAAGGCGACTGCGCCTCTTCGAGGCGCCCCCGCTCTTCGGCCAAGAAACGATGGGTTGGAAAATGAGCCTTGATATGGTCGATCACGCATTGTTCGGCCGCGCGGTCCGCGTCGGTCACCAAGTTGATCGGGTTTTTATACTCGATGTTGAAACCAGCTCCGGCATATTTCAGCAGCAGGGCGCCGGCTTCCTGGCTGGCGTCGACCGCTGCTTCAAGGAGGGCGTCACGCGATATTGGTTCACCAGGAATCGGCACACCTGATTGTAGCATGGCCGAACCGTTGAATTGAGAAAATCATGATCCTTGTACAGGTACAAGGCTTAGCCACATGAACTAGAAAAGAATTACTTATGCGCAACAGACCAAACCCGATAGCCAATGTATGATTCTAATAATAAGTCTTGACAGAACGTACAAGCAATGCTATAAAGCAAGCATGCTTTATGTGAGGAGCTTGTGGAGGAATTAAAAGACATTCTCGTTGGTCTGGAGCAACGGATCAACGCGTACAAGAGTCGGTTTCAGGAACTAGAGAAGAAGCGTCGCCGACTTGATGACGGGATCGCAACCATTAAGAAGTATCTTGAGCTTGCGGAAACCCTCTATCGTGTCGAGGCCGACAAGGCCAAACTCGCCAGTCTATCCAACCAAATCATTACCACGGATGATTCCAGGGGGATTCGGCCTGGACCCGTTATGGATGTCACCGATCAATCACGGGAAATTCTTCTCGGACGAAGTAAGTATGTTGGGAAAAGCGTCCCGCAAGCAGCCTATGAAATACTCCGTGAATCCAATCGGGCGATGCACGCGAAGGAACTGGTGCAGCGTTTGATCGAAGGTGGGTTACAGATCAAAGGGAAAACGCCGCTCACGTCGATTGCGACGTCGCTCAAGCGTGATAAACGCTTCAGAAAGGTCGGTCCCAACACGTTCGAAGCCTTGGACGACATGCTGATACAAGCCGTGTAGATAACTCAGTAAATGGATCTAACTTGACACTGCGAAGGGGGGTGAGACTCTTGGCCACAAAGAAAGCAGCGAAGAAAAAGAAGAAGTAATCCCCGCCATCATTGATACGTCGGGGGTGAGGCCACTTACTCCCGGCGTACCATACTGCGATGTCCTGGAATAAGAAGAGTGTCTCACCAGAAAGAACGGCAATCCGTCAGATACCGAGAGTCCCTCTAGCAGCCTGCGGAAAACTCTTCTGATCTCTGTCGCCGTTATGGATATTGAGGTTTGAGGCGACGCTGAACAGCCATGCAGGATGCGGAAAAAGGCTGTTCAGCAAGGCCGCAGTGAGCGAAGAGACGAATCGTACTCTGTGTGGACGTTGAGTTTCTGAGTGATGCGAGAACGCCGCTGGCGGCCTTTTCCCGCATCCTGTTAGGCTAAGAAGCCTGAAGTGCTACGGCCGGCTGAAGGTGAAGCGCGTGTGCGGCCGATCGGTTCCCATCTCTTGATGAGTCCGCGTTCAGAAGCACCCACTTCTCCGGCTGCGTCAGGATTTGCTGGACCAACCGAGTGTGAAGTGCATGCCCTGATCGGTCTGCGACGATGTGACCGATGAAGGGCATCCCCATAAGAGAGAAGTCACCGATCAGATCGAGGATCTTGTGACGGACAAACTCATCTCCGAATCGGAGACCTGATTCATTGACGACCCCGTCATCCGACAACACAACGGTGTTGTCCAGAGTCCCGCCTTTGCCGAGCCCGCGAGCCCACAATGCTTGAACTTCGTACAGAAACCCAAATGTCCTGGCCTCGGCAATTTCATTCTCAAACGCGCCGGCAGAGCAATCATACGCGTAGGTCTGCGTCTTGATCAGAGGATGCTCATAGTGAATGGAGTAGGTGATCCTCGGGGTGGAGGATGGTTCGATCCGCACACGCTTCGATCCCTCAGTCACTTCAATCGGGGCCATAATCTTAAGAAACGGCTGCTTCCGCTCCTGCCGGACGATGCCGACGGACTGAATCAGTCGGACAAACGGCGCTGCGCTTCCATCCATAACCGGGACTTCACTTGCTGATACATCAATGAAAACATTGTCGACATGAAGGCCGGACAGGGCCGAGAGCAGATGCTCAATGGTCTGAACCTGGAACCCATTGCCGCTGATGGCCGTGCACAATTCGGTGGGGACTCGATGTTTAATGGAGGCGGAAAGATAGGTATCAACGCCCGTTTTACGATTGACAAAAACCACGCCGGTGTCAGGGGGGGCGGGCCGCAGCGTAATCGACGCCGATTGGCCGGAGTGAAGTCCTACACCAGAACAGGTTACTGCCGATGCCAAAGTTTGTTGATTGCGCACAAGTCCTCCCTATTCAACCAAATGCTTAAACACAGTCGCCCGTATCACAGGCTAAGCAATTCATGTGCCAAAAAATATAAATTGTAAGTAGTTGTTTTTAAAATACAATATAGATAGCATTCTAAAATACGACTGTATCTAAAAAATCACAACTGTGCTTTTCCATAAGTTCTTGTAAGGACAATAAAGAGGTCAAGCTTGAAGAAGTAGTCAAATTGGAGAAGTACAAAATATCACGTAGCATGGATCGAGGCAACTTAAAACGTTAGAAAATGCAACAGGAAAGATCTAATAGGCAGTCAATAAATATGGGCGTCACTTAATTACTCTTCCACGAGTTCGATCGCTTGTCGTCCTGCTCTAGTCACTCAAGAATCCCGTTCCCAACATTGTCGCATCTGACAGCAATCCATTTGGCAGAGAGGCAGTACAGATAACCTCTTTCACCCGGAAGGTCTACAGTCATGTCACGACCTCACGTTCGTGCAAATGGACACTGTCACATATCATCATCATGGCAAGTAGGGATAACACCGCCTATAACTTGCCACAGAGTCCAAGGTCAAACAGCAACCAGCTAAAAGCTAAAATAAATGACAAGCTAGGGGAACTGAGTATGCTCCAAATAATCCAGGTGAAAACCATAGTTGAATAATTTGAGAGCGGCAGCAGAGCTGCATCTGAAGCTCGGAAAAGAGTCCGGTCCAACGGCAGATGAGCGATCTGGTGAATGACAGAAATTCGATCATAGAACGAAAGCGTGGCGTTGTCCGACCCTCCCTCATCTTCCTGGATGAATGGTGAAGGGGGCCATCGAGCAGGCCAAGAGCATACGGAGCGAGAACCTCAGTAATCGCCTGGTGCCGCTGGAGTATCGCTTGGATCTCTTCAATACCCAGCGCTACATCCAGCAGCTCTAGCGGGAGCTCAACACCGCGAAGCTGGACCTCGCGGCGCTGATGAACATTCCCCCGGAGAGCCCTTTGTGCTGATGGTGCCGGAACAGGAAACTGGACCTCCCGATACTGCCCACGAGTTTGGACGTGCTCGAAACCCAGGCCTCGGAGCATCGCCCCGAGCTCCGGGCGATCGACTACCGCTTTCGATCAATGCAAAGGAGGCCAATCATGCGGGTCGGGGGCAAGAGACTCAGGCCGAAGGTTATGACCGAGGATGATAGGCCCCCGGTGAACGGATGGAGATGAATGAGCATGGGCGCACGCGATAAAAACCTTCGCATCTTGGTCCTTGACGACAATCAGGCGATTCACGAAGACTTTTGCAGGATCTTGGAGTTGCGAACGGATGACGAGCGTCTCGGACATGCACGCGCGAAGCTATTCGGCGAGATGCCACTCTTACAGGCGCTGGGACGATTTGAACTGGATCATGTCGATCAGGGAGAGGCCGCTCTTGCCAAGGTCCAGACGGCACGGAATGAAGGTCGTACGTATGCAGTGGCGTTTGTTGATATGAGGATGCCGCCGGGATGGGATGGGTTGGAAACCATTGAACGTCTCTGGGAAGCGGACGGACGGCTGCAGGTGGTTATCTGCACAGCCTATTCGGACCATTCATGGGCGGAGATTGCCGCACGTCTTGGAAAGAGCGACCGGTTGCTCATCCTTCGGAAACCATTCGACTTCGTTGAGGTGCAACAGATCGCCGCGGCACTGACACGAAAATGGGAGTTGGGGCGCGACATCCGATTACAAATGGAAGACCTCGTTGCACAGGTCACTGCCCGCACCGAGGAATTATCGAATCGCAATACGCAGTTCCGGAACTGAACGAAGAGCTACAAGGCTTTGTAAAGGAACTGCGACAAACGTTTGATCCTGCGGACTGCTCTAACATAGCACGAATCTAATTCGTGGCTCGAACACCCTAGCCGCACAACGAGAGCTCCTTTAAAGGTCAAACCACCTTGCTGAGAGAATCCGGTAAATATTAGGGCGGAATTGAAG
>JBKKBQ010000232.1:0-5123 GCA_046714015.1 Nitrospira sp. | reverse complement strand
GTAGTCTTCTTGTGCTCGGATTCGCGTCATCCGTATCTGCGGCGCTTTACTCTTGTACTGATGCAACGGGCACCACTGTGATTACGAATACTCCATCCGGGTTGCGGAGCTGCACCCTCTTGGGACCAAGCCAACCCTCTACGCCTGTACATCCGAAAAGTACGCCGGAGCGCATCCCTCGACCGCCAGATCCTGCCGAGGTCCTACAGAGCCATCCTGTGCAGGTTTCGGCATTCTCGGTGCCGTTGGAGCGGCTCGGCTCCTTGTGGGTTGTTCCCATTTTGATCAACGGCACAAGACCCGCTCAGTTGATTCTCGACACCGGTGCGTCACACACCATCCTCTCCTCAGCGATCGCCCGCGATCTGGGGCTCTGGGCACAATCCTCCGCGACCTCCATGACGATGCACACGGCCGGGGGCACGGTGCGGGCTGATGTGCTGACCGTCGCCTCAATCAGTGTGGGAGGTGCTGAGGTACGGAATAGCCTCGCAGCGATCTACGATCTTCCAGAAGCACCGCCACGTATCGAAGGATTATTAGGGCAAGATTTTTTGCGTCATTTCGAATTGACGGTGAATGCCGAAAAGGGTGAGCTGCGTCTACGCCCGGAAAAATGACCAGGCGAGAAATGACTGCAGAAGACGCATTAAAGGGACAGGGCTCAGGATTGGCAGATTAAAAGTCTGTCGAGGCATATGGCGAAGGGCGGTTACACACGTTGCCGAAGTCGCGACCTTCAAACAAGTCAATCGTCATGCCTGACACAAACTTTCTCGCTCTAAAGGAAATCTTGCTTGGCGTCCTACAGCTTCCAGGATACACTTTCCTTGGAGGATTTCATGTCGTTTATAGCGAACATGCCGCCGCTGCTCTATGAATCACGCCGCTCTTCTGCTTTTCCTCATTCTCGCTGTTTTGCCCGGTTGTAGAACTACAGCAATTCCGACATTTGACCCTCTTCCTGTTCCGGCTGGTCTAACATTGGATCAAGTAGAGGTCGCAATCCTAGCCGCGTTGGCAAACACACCGGTTCCCAGGGAACTTTCTGATGGCGCAGCGATCGCCGATCGGGCGTTGGCTACATTCTTTGGGCCGCTTCGATATCAAAGTGTTCAGGCCTCCCATAATCAAGAATGGTATCCCGAGTCTCGACAGCCAGGCACTATAGTAGCCGGGCTGAACGTGCGTTCCCATTATCTTCAGGTGCGCTTGGATTTAAGTGTCTCGTCCATCCGTACCTCAATTACGGGTAGCAGGGGTTTGAAGCAAAGCGAAACGCAGATTCATGCGAACGCCATCGAATGGGTCCATCGTTTAGAGGATCGGATTCGTCGTTCCCTTGGCATCATGTCGGCATACGGAACCAAAGGGAACTGGCAGAGTACTAGTGCGGTCGCACCCTAGCGCCAAGATACCCCTATAATGCGTTGGAAGTGAGAGCACTCATGCTGAGAACGCTCGTCGCTGCTCGCTTGCTGTGCATCTTCACGAAGTAGTTAGGGTCTTGTTTCGTGCAAAGCCTATTTGCCTGCTTCAGCCATAGAGACAGAAGTTGACGCTCGCCAGGAGTTTGTCCTCGCAGGTGGTCAACTTGCCTTCCTCTGCTCTTCCTTCAATCGCTCGGCGATCCCCAGTTTGATCACCGATTACCTCGTGACGCCAAGGCGGCTTGCCTGTGCATCCAGTGATTCGATGATCCAACTGGGAAAATCGACGTTCACGCGTCTCTGTTCATAACCAGGGCGGCACGCCTTGGAGAGAGTAAGATGAGGCGTCATATCTTTCCCCTCATCAAACATCTTCTCGAGATTCTTTGCTTTCGTAGCAGAGTTCCCTTTCTTCCTTTCTGGCTCTGGAACAGGAACTCTTCAGCATTCTGACCCGGACTCGGAACTGGGGGATGAGTGAAATCTACTTTGCTTTGGACGGCGGAGATTCTGATCTCTTTGCTATCTTGATGTGACCGAAGGGCTCAACTAGGCTGGC
Organism: Nitrospira sp.; assembly: GCA_046714015.1. GTDB lineage: Bacteria > Nitrospirota > Nitrospiria > Nitrospirales > Nitrospiraceae > Nitrospira_D. The sequence continues at coordinate 3,134 of JBKKBQ010000232.1, read as the reverse complement.
GCCATTGCAGCCTTGAGAGATCGCACGAATTCGGCGACGTGTCCGATCATGGCGGGATCTTGTTGGTGGGACGCAATGCGTTTCACGATGGCACTGCCGACGATCACCCCATCCGCAATCTTCGACACCCTCGCCGCATCCTCCGGAGTCGCCACGCCGAACCCAACGGCCACAGGAGTGGTGGAGACCTTCCGAAGTTTACCTATATTGTGTTGTATGTCCTCAGCGTTGCTGAGTTTCGCCCCTGTAATGCCCGTCAGTGAGACGTAATAGACGAATCCGTGTGACTCTCTCGCCACAAGTTTTCGCCGATCACCCGTGCTGGTCGGCGCAAGCAAGAAGATCAGCGAGAGTCCGACTGCATCTGCCGGCGCCTTCAGCGGTCCCGCTTCATCCGGGGGCATATCGGGCACGATCAACCCATCCACCTCAGCGGCCTTCGCCGCGTTGCAAAATTCTTCACATCCCATGGCGTGGATGGAATTGTAGTACAGCATCAGGATGATCGGGATATTCGTCCGCTGTCTGAGCCATGTGACAGAGGCCAGGATTTTCTGAAGAGACGTACCGCTCCGCAACGCACGCTCCGCGGCCTGCTGAATCACGGGCCCGTCGGCGATCGGATCAGAGAAGGGCACGCCCAGCTCGATGATATCGGCGCCCGCCTGTTCCAACGCCAGAACCAATTGTTCTGTTTCAGCCAGCCCAGGATCCCCCGCCATCAGGTAGGCGATCAAGGCTTTCTTGTGGTCGGCCTTCAGCCGTTGAAACGTCGCGTCGAGCCGGTTTTGTACCAGCGATGGGTCCAAACCCATCCTCTGTCGCCCGTTCGATGCTTTGCGCCGATCACGCATCACTCTTCCCTCTTCCCCCTGCACGGATCACTTACAGAGTCACGCCTCGCATCTTCGCCACTTGCTGAACATCCTTGTCTCCACGGCCCGAAAGGTTGGCGATGATGAGCTGCGACTTCTTCAAGGTAGGAGCCAGCTTGACGACGTGCGCGATGGCATGGGCGCTCTCGAGCGCGGGAACGATGCCTTCTTCCCGCGCGAGGAGATCAAAAGCCGCCAGCGCCTCACTGTCTGTCGCAGAGGTATATTCGATGCGGCCCTGATCATGGTAGAGACTGTGCTCCGGCCCAACAGCCGCATAGTCGAGCCCAGCCGATACCGAATGGGTCAAATTGATTTGCCCATTGTCGTCCTGAAGAAGATAGGTCATGGTGCCTTGCAGCACCCCCGGCTTGCCGCCGGCGAACCGCGCGGCATGTTTTCCACTCTCGACCCCAAGGCCCCCGGCTTCGACCCCGATCATCTTGACCTTGGGATCACGGAGGAACGCATGGAAAAGACCGATCGAGTTGCTTCCTCCCCCGACACAGGCCACGAGATAATTCGGCAACCGCTTCTCCGCGGAAAGAATTTGCTTCCGCGCTTCCCGTCCGATGATCGCCTGAAAATCGCGGATCATCATGGGATAGGGATGGGCCCCCAGGACCGACCCCAACACATAGTGTGTGGTTCGCACGTTGGTCGTCCAATCTCGCATGGCCTCGCTGATGGCATCCTTGAGGGTTTTGCTGCCGGCATCGACGCCGGTCACTGTCGCTCCTAATAGACGCATGCGGAAGACATTCAACGCCTGCCGCTGCATGTCCTCCGTCCCCATATAGACTTCGCACTGTAACCCGAACATGGCGGCCGCCGTGGCGGTTGCCACACCGTGCTGCCCGGCCCCCGTTTCGGCAATGATCCGCCGTTTCTTCATGCGTAGGGCCAGCAGGACTTGGCCGATCGCATTATTGATCTTGTGTGCACCGGTATGACACAGATCTTCACGCTTCAAATAGATCTTGGCGCCGCCCAATTTCTTGGCCAGTCGATCGGCACGATAGAGACTGGTGGGTCTCCCGACATACTGTTTACGGTAGTAGGACAGGTCCGTCTGGAAGCGGCGGTCTTTCTTCGCTTTCGCATACTCCGCCTCCAACTCCATCAGCGCCGGCATGAGGGTTTCCGGCACATACCGGCCACCGTAGGACCCGAATCGGCCATGGCTGTCTGGAAGCTTCAACATGTAAACGTCTCCTCCTGAATAAACCGTCGGCAGTATAATCGTGGTCATTCACCCGGAACAAGTCTGGCCGCTTCAATAAACGCTCTCACTTTATCCGGATCCTTCTTGCCAGGACTCTTTTCCACTCCGCTGCTGACATCAACTCCATAGGGTCGCACCATCCGGATCGCTCCAGCCACGTTTGCGGGGTTCAGACCGCCGGCCAAGATGACGGGAGCAGATCGAGCCACTTCCTGAGCTAAGGTCCAATCGATTGTTTGCCCTGTGCCACCATAGGCCTGGTCTGAAAACGCATCGATGAGAATCCCTCGCACGTTCGCGAACCCTTGGAATTCAGCCAGGGTGAGAAAGGTACCCCGGTCCTTCAGGCGAAGAGCCTTCAGAGCCGGACGACCGAGGGTCTGACAATACAGAGCTGATTCATCTCCATGGAGTTGGGCCAAGGCGAATCCACATTCATCCATGAGTGCTCGAACCCTCTCGGCCTCTTCATTGACGAACACCCCCACCGGGAGCACAAAAGGCGGTAGGCCGGCTATTATGGATCTCGCTGTTGCCGGCTCTACCCAACGCAGGCTTTTGCGATACATGACAAACCCCAGGGCATCTGCACCCGCTGCCACGGCGACTTCGGCATCTTCTGTGTTGGTGATCCCGCAAATTTTTATTTTCATGGCGAAGGCTTTACGCGGACCTGGTCTCGCGCGATGCGTGGCCAAGCAGTTCCCGAACCTTGTCCCCTGTGTCTTTGGCGCGAATGAGCGATTCTCCGATCAACATCGCATGCACCCCTGCCTCGATCAGCTTTGTCACGTCGTCCCGCCCATGAATACCGCTCTCACTGATGATGAGTTTGTCGGACGGAATTCTTTTCGCCAACCGGGAGGTGACATTCAGGTCGGTGGTGAAGGTTTGCAGGTCTCGATTATTGATCCCGATCATCCGCGCAGTGGGAATCCACTCCAGGACCCTATCCAACTCCCTCTCGTGATGGATTTCGAACAGGCTATCCATCCCGAGATCGGCGGTCAACGCATGAAAATCCATCAGTTGCC
>JBKKBQ010000231.1:0-8089 GCA_046714015.1 Nitrospira sp. | reverse complement strand
TGCGTCGGCAGCGGAGAAAAGCGGCTATCCCCACTTCATGCTGAAAGAGATTCACGAACAGCCGCAGACCATCCTGGATACCATGCGCGGACGGTATTCCTATGAAACGGGGGAAGCGGACCTGCCGGATATCGGCTTGACGCCGAAGGAATTCGCTGCGGTTGAACGCATCTGGATCGTCGCTTGCGGCACGTCCTGGCATGCGGGTCAAGTTGGAAAGTATCTGTTCGAAGAGATGGTTCGTACCCCGGTTCAGGTGGATATCGGCAGCGAGTTTCGGTATCGCGATCCGCTCGTCGGGAAAAACGACTTGTTCATCACGATTTCTCAATCCGGTGAGACGGCCGATACATTGGCGGCCGCGCGTGAGGCGAAGCAGAAAGGGGCGCGTGTCGTCTCGATCGTCAACGTCGTCGGTAGCACACTAGCGCGTGAGTCGGACGGGGTCTTGTACACGCACTGTGGGCCGGAGATCGGTGTGGCCTCAACCAAGGCGTTTACAGCGCAACTCACCGCGCTATATCTCCTGGCCTTGCATTTTGCGCGAGTTCGTAATGTGATGAAGGTAGCAGACGGTCAAGCCTGGCTCGACCGGCTGGTGCAATTGCCGGTACTGGTCGAGCGCGTGCTGCAGCGAGAAGCCGAAATCGTGGCGATCGCCAAACGGTATTACAAGAAACGGAACTTTCTGTTTTTGGGGCGCGGCATCAACTATCCGATCGCCTTGGAGGGTGCGCTGAAGCTCAAGGAAATTTCCTACATCCATGCCGAAGGCTATGCGGCAGGCGAGATGAAGCATGGCCCGATCGCGCTGATCGACAAAGATATGCCGGTTGTGGTCCTGGCGCCTCGGGACCGACTGTATGACAAAACGGTCAGCAATCTCATGGAAGTGAAGGCGCGACACGCGCCGGTGATTGCCTTCGTAGCAGAAGGAGAGCGGGAGCTCGGCAAAATCGCGGATGCCGTGTTTACGGTGCCTGACACTCATCCGTTGATTTCGCCGATTCTGTTTACGATCCCGCTTCAACTTCTGGCGTACCATATCGCGGTGCTGCGCGGGGCGGATGTGGATCAGCCGAGGAATCTCGCAAAGAGTGTGACGGTAGAATAAACGGATGTTGGAAATGACCTCCAGCGGTGTTCTCGGTCGTCTCTCTCCCTGCGAGGTACCCCAGAGGGTACCCCTCAGTGGCGGGACTCCCTGCGGCCTTGCCCGCGGAACGACGCGTCTTGGCGCGCCGGGGTGGGCGGGTGAGAACGACAGACCATTTTGAACATCCTAGGGGAAGGAAAAAGAGAAAGAGATGGAGATTACGCAACAGGATGTCGAGAAGGTGGCGCAGCTAGCGAGATTGGCGGTGAGCGCTGCTGAACAAGAGACATTTGCCAAACAGTTGACCCAGATTCTCGCGCATGTCGATACGTTGAGTCAGTACGACACGACCGGAATCGAGCCGACCGCAACCGTCATGGGGCACGTGAACGCATTTCGCGAGGACCTTGTACGCCCGTCGCTGTCTTCGGAACAGGCTTTGGCGAATGCGCCGGAGCGTGAAGCGGACGGGTTTGTGGTACCAAAAATATTGGAAGAACGTTAGGTGTAAGGGGTGAGGTGTAAGGCGAAGGAAGGTACAGATGTTTCGACAAATGCTACGTTCGAAAATTCACCGTGCCATAGTGACTGGTGCCCATCTCGAGTATGAAGGCAGCCTGACGATCGATGAAGACTTGATGGAGGCGGCCGGGATCCTGCCCTATGAGGCGATTATCTGCTCGAACCTGAATAACGGCGAGCGATTCATGACCTACGCGATCAACGGTACGCGAGGGAAAGGGGAGATCATTTTGAACGGGCCCACCGCGCGAAAAGCGGCGGTCGGAGACCACATCATCATCTTTTGTTATGAGTATTACGGCGAAGAAGAGATCAAGAAGCACGCACCCAAAATCGTGCGGGTGAATGAAAAGAATCGAATGGTGACGGTGCGCTGACAAGCCACGGAGATAGGCCGACCGATCAGGTCCCGTGTGAGTCCGCGTGTAGCTCACCCGTCGGTAGCGAGAGATGCATGTCCCTTCACAAACTGACTCTTTTCGAGCTTCAGAAACAATTCAAGGCAGGGGAAGTCACGGCGACGGAGATCGTGCGCGCCTACTTCTTGCGCATCGACCATGTAGAGCCCAAGGTGAAGGCTTTCGTCACTCTGGCGAAAGAGTCAGCATTCCTACAGGCGGAAGCGCTGGATCAAAAGCTCAAGGGATGGCGGAAGACCATGCCGCTTACCGGAATGCCGTTTGCCATCAAGGACAATATCTGTACGGACGGCATTCACACGACCTGCAGCTCTCGCATGTTGCAGAACTTCATCCCGCCTTACGATGCGACGGTGATCGCCAGGTTGCGGACACAGGGGTGCATTGTGTTGGGCAAGACGAATTTGGATGAATTCGCGATGGGATCATCAACGGAAAATTCCGCGTTCGGCCCCAGCCGGAATCCTTGGAATCTGCACTGTGTGCCGGGAGGATCAAGCGGAGGATCGGCGGCCGCGGTGGCGGCAGAGGAATGTGTGGCGGCGCTTGGCTCAGACACCGGCGGATCTATCAGGCAGCCGGCGGCTTTCTGTGGGGTAGTGGGATTGAAGCCGACTTATGGACGGGTGTCGAGGTATGGGTTGGTTGCGTTTGCTTCCTCGCTGGATCAGATCGGGCCGATCACGAGAGATGTTTCCGATGCGGCGTTTCTCCTTCAGGCCATTGCAGGTCATGATCCGATGGATTCCACGTCGGTCGATCTTCCTGTGCCGGATTACATGAAAGCGCTGCAAAAGCGGGACCTCAAATCCCTGAAGGTCGGTGTGCCGGTTGAGTTTTTTACCGAAGGACTCCATCCGGACGTCGAGCAGTCGGTCAGAGCGGCGATTGGAGAATTGAAGCATCTTGGAGCGGAGATCAGGGAAATCCGTCTGCCGAGGACCGACGCAGCTGTGGCGGTGTACTATGTGATTGCCACGGCGGAAGCCAGCTCGAATCTTGCACGTTTCGACGGGGTGAAGTTCGGTTTTCGTACCAAGGAAACCAAAGATCTTCTTGAACTGTATATGAAGACGCGGCAGGAGGGATTCGGGCCGGAAGTGAAGCGTCGGATCATGCTGGGGACCTATGTGCTCAGCGCTGGGTATTATGAGGCGTACTATGGGAAAGCCCAAGCTGTACGCACGCTGGTTTGCCAGGATTTCAACGCCGCGTTCCAAGACGTGGATCTGATTGTGACGCCGGCGACCCCGACTCCGGCCTTCAAACTCGGTGAAAAGAGCGAAGATCCGCTGCAGATGTATCTCTCCGATATTTTTACAATCTCGGTCAATCTGGCCGGATTGCCGGCGATTGCCTTGCCCTGCGGCTTCAGCAGAGAGGGGCTTCCGATCGGGCTGCAACTGATCGGGCGCGCGTTCGAGGAAGAGACGATACTGCGAGCCGCGCATGCCTATGAGCAGTCGACGCAATGGCATCTGAAGAGAGCCATGGTACGGTGAGGGGTAAGGGGTGAAAGGTAAGGCGAATCGGAAATAAGCTTCAGGTCTCTCACGCCTCACACCTAACCCCTAACGGAGGAATCATGACAATCGTCGAAATCGCTGCACTCCTTGTAGCCGTAGTGTTCGCCGTGCTGGTCGGGTATCTCGTACCGGTATTAATGCAGGTTCGCAAGACGGTGGCCGAGTCCGAACAGCTCCTCTCGAAGATGAACGCCGAGATGCCGGCTCTCGTGGCAGAATTGCGTGCGGTGAGCCACAATTTAAACGATGTGACGAAGCAGGCGCGCGAGGGGGTCGAGCATGCAGCGGTATTACTGCACGCGGTGGGTGAAGTCGGCGAGTCCGTGCAACATGTCCATAATGTTGTTCGTGGTTCTGGCGGGACGCTCTTGAGCAATGTGGCCAGCATGGTTGCAGGGTTCAAGGCAGCCTCTCACGTCGTGCGGGAACACATGAAACATGAAGGAGGGACACACAATGGCGGATGATCGAGGAACATCAGCGGCGGTCTTTTTGGCTTTTCTGAGCGGGGCGGCGATGGGCGCTGTCGCGGCGCTGTTGTTGGCGCCTCAAGCAGGGAGCGAATCGCGCGACCAGCTCCGGGGCTATGCCCGTCGTGCGGAAAACGATCTTCGAGACCTTGCCGGGCGGGCCGGTGAGGCATTTGAAGAAGTCGTCGACCAGGGCAAGGAGTTTGTCGAAACGAAGCGGTCGGTTCTGCGAGAGGCATTCGATGCCGGACGCGAAGCGGTGAAGCGCGAACGCGGTCGCACCTCTGATGAGGGGTCTGATCGAGGATGATCTTTGAGACAGTCATCGGAGTGGAGGTCCATGCACAATTGCGGACCAACTCCAAAATGTTCTGTGGGTGCGGCACGACGTTCGGTCTGTCGGCCAACAGCCAGACCTGTCCGGTTTGTCTCGGTCTGCCGGGCAGCTTGCCCGTGATCAATCGAACGGCGGTCGAAATGGCGGTTCGTGCAGGCTTGGCGCTGAACTGTACGATCGCGGCGAACAATCGATTCGCGAGAAAGAACTATTTCTACCCGGATCTACCCAAGGGGTATCAGATTTCCCAATATGAGTTCCCGATTTGTCAGGATGGGTGGATTGCGATTCGTGATGGTGGCGGGACGAAGCGAATCCGCATTCGTCGCGCGCATTTGGAAGAGGATGCCGGGAAGAATATCCATGAGACCGGCACCGGTGGGAGCCGGATCGACCTGAACCGCGCAGGCACACCGCTGTTGGAGATCGTGACGGAACCGGACATGCGGTCCGCCGACGAGGTGGTGGCCTATCTCAAAGGGCTGCGGGAAATCTTAATGTACCTTGACGTCTGTGACGGCAACATGGAAGAGGGGAGTTTCAGGTGCGAGCCGAACTTGTCGCTGCGCCCGTCGGAGCAGCAGGAGTTTGGGACGAAAGTTGAGCTGAAGAACATCAACTCCTTCAAGTATGTGATGGATGCGGTCGAGTATGAGATCAAACGGCAGACCAACGTGCTGAATGAGGGAGGCAGGATTCGCCAGGAAACGAGGCTCTGGAACATCGACCGTGGTGAAACGGCGGTCATGCGTTCCAAGGAAGAAGCTCATGACTATCGGTACTTCCCCGACCCTGATCTGGTGCCGTTGAAGTTGAACGAGGAGTGGATTGAAGGGTTCCGTGCCGGCCAGCCTGAACTGCCGGCCGTGCGAACGAAGCGATTCGTTTCGGACTATCAGCTGCCTGAATATGACGCCACCATCCTGACGGCTTCGAAAGGCATGGCGGACTATTTTGAAGTGTGCGCGAAGCAGTTCCATCAACCCAAAACCGTGAGTAATTGGGTGATGGGAGAGTTGATGAGAGAATTGAACAATTCCGGGACAGATATTTCGGCGTCGCCTGTCACGCCTGAAAGGCTGGTGAGCCTGTTGCAGATGGTGGATAAAGGGACCATCAGCCTCAAAGTCGCCCGTGAAATCTTCCCCGAACTCTATCGCAGTGGGAAGGCTCCTGAACAGATTGTGCAGGAAAAAGGGTTGACGCAGGTTTCTGACGAAGGGGCGCTGGCGAAGATCATCGAAGCGGTCCTCAGCAAGAATCCCGGGCAGGTCGCGCAGTTCAAGGAAGGCAAACAACAGGTATTGGGGTTTTTAGTCGGACAGGTGATGAAGGCGAGCGGGGGGAAAGCGAATCCGGGGAAGGTGAATGACTTGCTGAAGAAGAAATTGAGATGATGGATGATGAGGGAAGGGAACGACCAGGTAGACTCCTTGTGCTCGCGCAACGAGCACGCTAGCAGCGGGTTTTATCCGTCGCCAAGACACAATAGAAGGGCTCCGGGTCGAACTAGTTCTGTTTGGTGTTCGTTGCATGCGCGCAGTTGGAGTTCACCTGGTCATTTCCTATCCCCTAGCGGTAAAGAAATCTTAAATTAGTTAGAACTATCGCTTGAAACAGGAAGGTGAGGAAGCATGAGCGCGATTAGAGAAATCAAGGGTAGGCAGATTATCGATTCACGGGGCAATCCGACAATTGAGGCCGAAGTGACGCTCGACAGCGGCGCAAAGGGGCGGGCGGCCGTTCCATCCGGTGCGTCAACGGGGGAAAAAGAAGCGATCGAACTCCGCGATGGTGACAAGAAGCGGTGGATGGGAAAAGGCGTCTCAAAGGCGGTCTCGAATATCAGCAAGGTCATTGCTCCGGAATTACTCGGCAAGGAAGCATTCGATCAGGCCGGCATCGATCGGGCCATGATTGCGTTGGATGGGACGAAAACGAAGGGTAAGCTGGGGGCCAACGCGATTTTGGGTGTCTCGTTAGCCGTGGCGAAGGCCTCGGCGAATGAAACAGGACAGCCGCTCTATCGCTATCTCGGCGGGACGAATGCTCGAGTGCTTCCCGTTCCGCTCATGAACATCATCAACGGCGGAGCCCATGCCGATAATCGCTTGGACCTCCAAGAGTTCATGATCATGCCGGTGGGTGCGAGCCGATTCAGCGAGGGCCTCCGCATGGCGACAGAAGTGTTTCACTCGCTGAAGGCAATCTTAAAGAAGAAGGGGCTGAACACGGCGGTGGGGGATGAGGGCGGGTTCGCTCCGGATCTGCAGTCGAATGAAGAAGCGCTAAGTCTGATTTCACAATCGATAGAAGACGCCGGCTATACGATTGGTCAGGATATCGCCTTGGCGTTGGACTGCGCGGCCAGTGAGTTCTATGAGAAGGGACGGTATGTCCTCGAAGCGGAGAAGAACCCGGAGCGTTCGTCGGATGAGATGATCAGCTACTACGGCAAGCTTCTGGATCGCTATCCGATCCTCTCGATCGAAGACGGGTTGAGCGAGCTGGATTGGAAGGGTTGGAAGATGCTTACGGAGAAACTCGGCAAACGGGTGCAGCTCGTCGGGGACGACATCTTTGTCACCAACGTCGAGATCTTCTCGAAGGGCATCAAGGAAGGCATCGGGAATTCGATTCTGATCAAGCTCAATCAGATCGGGACTCTGACGGAAACCTTGGACGCCATCGAACTTGCGAAGCGGTCGGGCTACACGGCGATCATTTCACACCGGTCCGGTGAGACCGAAGACACCACGATTGCGGACGTGGCGGTTGCGACGAACAGCGGGTTGATCAAGACGGGATCCTTATCTCGAACGGATCGTGTGGCGAAATATAATCAATTGCTCCGAATCGAAGAGGAGCTGGGAGCCGTGGCGATCTATCGTGGCCGAGAGGCAGTGCCGCTCAGGGCCTAGCTGGTTCCGTAGTCGGTGGATGGACCGATGCTAATCAAGCAGAATCGTGGTCGGCAGTGGCTGGAATGGCGACAGCGCGCCCTTCTCGTCATACAGGTGATCGGCGCTGGCGGCTGTGTGTGGCTGTTCGTGGCCTTGTTTTCAGGAGACATGGGCGTGACTCGGTATCTCTCGATGCGTGATCACGCCAGGAATTTGGAGCAAGAACTGTCGGCGTTACGTCAAGAAACTGCCACATTGCAGCACGATATTACTCGTCTCCAGCATGACCCAGCCAAAATCGAGCAGTTGGCTCGAGAACAGTTGGGTTACGTGCGCAAGGGAGAGATCGTGTATCAGTTGGTACCTGACCCTGACAAGAAACCGGAGTCTTTGTCGAAGCCATGAAGTTCGGAACGGTGGCGATCATCGGACGGTCCAACGTCGGCAAGTCGACGCTGCTCAATCGTCTACTGGGCGAGAAAATCGCGATTGTCTCGAGCAAGCCTCAGACAACAAGGACCCGAATCATGGGTCTCGTTCACACGGAGGGAGCGCAAGTTGCGTTTCTCGACACCCCGGGGCTTCATAAGCCCGAGCACTTGCTGAATCGACGAATGGTTCGAACGGCCATGGAAACCTTGGAAGACGCGGATCTGCTGTATATGCTTATGGATGGGACGAGCATGCCGGGTCCGGGTGATATGACTGCGATCAAATATATGAAGGAGGCGTTGGTCAAACAGCCGCGTCCGGTCTTTCTGGTCGTCACGAAAATCGATCTGATCAACAAGCAAAAACTCCTTCCGACTCTCGAAC
>JBKKBQ010000230.1:0-8772 GCA_046714015.1 Nitrospira sp. | reverse complement strand
GTGGAACAACTCATTCTGACTTCTGTAGCCGTTATGGATCTCGCGGTGTGAGACGATGCTGAACTGCCATGCAGGATGCGCAAAAAGGCTGTCCAGCAAGGCCGCAGCGAGCGAAGAGGCGAAGCGTACTCTGTACGGTGAGCCTCTGAGTGATGCGAGAACGCCGCTGGCGGCCTTTTCCCGCATCCTGCTACTTGTTCGGCATCGGAACATAGATTTCTCCGATAATCGTTTGCCCGGCAGAGGAGAGCGCAAATTTGGAAAAGGCCTCAACCAGGGTGTTCGGTTCTTTTTTCGACAGCAGCAACAGCGGGCGACGGAGGCTGTAGCGGCCGTCCTTCACGGTCGGCACTTCCGGCTCGACCTTATCCACCGGCAGCAAGCGGACGGCGACGCCGTCGGAGACGACCGAGAGGCTGGTACTCAACGAAACATAGGCGGCTGCTGAAAGGGGCGGCAGAGTGCCGACGACGGTCTTCACGACGACCTCATCTCCGCCGATCACTTTGGCGGACGTAGGAATTTTACCCGCAATCCCGAGTTGGGTTTCGAAGGCTTCGCGAACGTTCTGGTTGCGTGGCCTGTCGATCAGAAGAATCTTAGTCTCCGGTCCACCCAATTCCGACCACTCCGTGATCTTTCCCGAAAAAATGTCGGCGACTTGCTGCTTGGTCACGTCTTTGGTGAAGTTTGATAAATGGACCACAATGCCGATTCCATCCCAACCTATCTGAGTCGCCGCCAAAGTCGAATCTTCGGCCCCTGTGACGGCAATCTGGGCCTGGCCTGTGTTGACCAATTGCGCCGGTTTGGAATCCTCGTCCCAGAGGATGTCGATATAGGCACGGGGATTGACTTTTTCAAAGGCTCGAGCCAAGGCCTCGATGATCCTTTGTTCAGGTCCGTTGCCGGCAATAACGAGGCTTCCGGCTGTTTGAGCGAAGGTGCCGGCATGGGACACACAGAGGGCCAGTCCGAGGAGCAGCCCGGTGACGAACCGTCTCACAGTCATCGACCACCCGGTTCCCACAGGAGGTCACGACCGACCTGGTGCTGGGATTGGGTGCTCACGAGGTCGATCCTTCTGTTGACGGAGGATCTGATTCTGAGGTGACGTTCGGCTGTGGCACGTTGCGTTTGGCATTCAGCGGCGGCAGCTTGGCGAAGCGCTGCATCCGTTCCTCATTCATGGCTTTGGCTTTCAGCTCGGTAAAGCCGGGTTTGCGATCACCGACGACATTGGACGAAAACGAAGACATGAGTCGGGTGGCCTCGCGGGCCTTGCAAAATGGGCATTCCGTGTCTTCGACCCTGGTATACACGGACTGAGTGGCTTCGAATTGTTTCGCGCACTGTCCACAACGGTACTCGTAGAGGGGCACGGAATTGGATCCTTTCTGTGTCTCTTCTGTGTCTCTATTGTAGAGACCTCATGCGAAACTCAGTCTTGGACTTGACAAGATGACCTCTTCCAGGCGATCTTGACCGGCTTACAACGATACGTTTATTCTAGCAATATACGCAACTAAACTGCCAGCTCATAGGAGGGTTTCAATGTCAGTGTTGATTCGACGGTACAAGGGCAATAACGGCATGATGCATGAAGAACGGATCGACGACGACGATCGAATCGAGCGCTACATGAGGCTCTTCGAAAAGGACGACGTCAAAAAGTTGCAGACCGGCGTGAAGTGCTTCATCGAGAAGGATGAGTGGCAACTCCTCCCCTGAGTCGGTAAGGGGTCAGGAGTAAGGCGAGAAGGCCTGATCGACTTGTGAAAGATCTTTCCCCCTCACCCCTTACCCCTCACCGGTTAGCATGATCTACTGGGTGCATATTGCCCGCTCGATCGATCGTGTGACGCTTCACCGAGACCGGTGTTCGGAAGTACCGTCTGTCTCAACTTCCAGCGACTTCTGGGAAGGGGGATGGTTTGACTATCCCGATAAAGAGCGGGCACTCCGAGCAATGGAACAGGCCGGTGTCAACCGAGACCGGCTGTGTCCTCTGTGCAAACCCTAGGAGTAGGAAGTGCTTAGTCCTGAGTGCTGAGTTTCGAGTGGAAAGAGTTGCTGGCGATACTCAGCACTGGGTACTCAGCACTCAGCACTTTTTGATTCATGCCTCGACTCGCCCTTCTCCTGACCACCATCATTTGGGGATCCACGTTTCCTGCGACCAAAGCCGCGCTTGAGCAGATCCCGCCCGTTTCTTTCTTGTTGCTCCGATTCCTTCTCGGCACGCTGCTGGTGCTGCTGTGGTTTGGGATCAATCGTCACCCGCTGCACCGTGACCGCAACATACTGGCGGCGAGCGCGCTCACCACGGTCTTTCTCTTTTTGGGTTATCTGTTGCAAACCGTGGGGCTTCAGCATACCAGCGCATCCAATTCGGCGTTTCTGACGGCATTGTATGTGATTTTTGTGCCGCTGATCTTGATGCGAATCGACCGGCGAGTCGTGCTTGCCACGGCCATTGCCGTCGTCGGCCTGTGGTTGTTGGTCAAGCCGAATAGGTCGATGAATCTGGGTGATCTCATGACGCTGGGCTGCGCTGTCGCCTTCGCGGGGCATATCATTTGTCTCGAACGGTTCACACGCCAATTCGACGCGCCATCGTTGCTGATGTGGCAGATGGTGGCGATGACGGTGCTGTTTCTTCCGGCTCCGTGGTGGGAGGAGGCGACCGCCAGTGCTTTTTCGCCCACGGCTGTCTTGCTGATCGGGCTTGGAGTGACCGGCGTACTGGCGACCCTGGCGTTTGCCGTCCAGATGTGGGCGCAGCAGCAGGTCCCGGCGCAGCAGGTGGCTTTATTGTTCGCGTCGGAACCGGCCTATGCGGCCTGGTTGTCCTGGTACTTTCTTGGCGAGACTTTGGATGCTCAAGGATGGATCGGGAGCGCGCTGATCTTATTGGCGGTGGTGATCGGAGCATTCGGCGGCTGATCGTTCTCAGTAAGGAGAATTGCATGGCGCAGAAATTTGGGAATGGACGGTGGGTTCACGAAGGTTTTTTGGATAACCGCGTCGATGGAACGGTTGTGGGCCAGGTCGTCTTTGCCGTGATCGGGCCGGTGGATTTTTATTTGCGCGGCAATTTTAAGCCGGATATCGTAGGAGAGGTGATTCGATTCCGCAACAGCCGGTTTGAAGATGACGATATGGCTGGACAGGTCATCGGCGACATGGCAAATCCGCAAATCGGAACGGTGAATCTCATTTCGCTGGATCCGCATCCGAATCTGGAGCCGCATCCCTACGTCGAGTGGTTTACGCTCAGAAAGGACCACTATCGCTTCGAGCTGAGTTCAGGCGATGCCTGGGTGTTATCCGATGAGGAACGGAAGGTGATTGATGGGGAAAGCCGACGAATTCGGGAGACACTGGCCGATCAGGCGGTCGATCAGCCAAGGTCGGAAACTGATTCGGATTGGGCCTAGGGAGGGGTCAGCTCAAGTTGAGGTTGAGGCGCCGGAAGATCCGCGGCTTTCTCTGCTGCTTCAATCTTCTTTTTGAGTACGCTGCGGTCTGAATCCTGCTTGGTCTTTCCCTCGCGTACATATCCTGGGATGCCACGCACGTCCCAGACCAAACCCATCCACTCAAGTCCTTTCAGGCAGTAGTAGGTCATATCGATTTCCCACCAATAGAAGCCTTGTCTTGTGGTGGCTGGATAATAATGGTGGTTGTTGTGCCAGCCCTCTCCCATGGTAATCAGGGCGAGGAAGAAGTTGTTTCGGCTGTCGTCACCGGTTTCGTACCGTTGGGAGCCATAGACGTGGGACAAGGAATTGATGGTGCAGGTTCCATGAAACAGCGCCACGGTCGAGATGAAAAATCCCCAGATCAGCATCTGGGGACCGTTGGTGCCGAGCTCTGGTGCAGAGGCCTCCAGCAGCTTGCCCAATCCGAACATTGCAAAGCCGGTAATAGTGGGAACGAGGACATCAAACCGGTCGAGAAACCGCAGCTCCGGAAACTTTGCAAAGTCGGCAATCCCTTTGAGGCGCGGCGCATAAAAAGTCTGCGACATAATCCAGCCCATGTGCGACCAGAGAAACCCTCCCTGGCGTGGGGAGTGGACATCCTCCGGTGTATCAGACGCGATATGGTGATGGCGATGATGGCCGGCCCACCACAAGGGACCACGTTGGGCGCAGGAGCCGCCTAACAACGCAAAGAGAAACTGGACGGTCCGGGAAGTTTTGAACGTGCGGTGCGAGAAGTAGCGGTGGTACCATCCGGTGATCGCAAACATCCGGACATAATAAAAGGAAACCGCGACGGCGACCGCGGTCCAGCTCCAGCCTACCCAAATGACTCCCAAACACATCAGATGTACGGCAAGGAAGGGAATACTGCGAATCCAGTCTACCTTGGGCGGCCCCTCTACTTTCGTGTGTTCAAGGCCCGCCCAGGAATCAAACCAACGCAGAAATGAATACCAGGCATTCGGGGCTTTTGTCGGGTGAAGCGATTGCGCGTCGGACATACAATTCTCCTCTAGGGGATTCGGCAACGTCACTGTGGTGGGAGACAGGGAGCCGGGGTCCCAATTAAGCTGATTAATGCTACAGGAAAGGTTGAGTTAGCATTATACATAAGAATATCAGAAAAGTGAAACCGGATTTTTGTGTGACCGCGGTTTGATTGTACCGGACTGGCGCCCGCTGTCGAGCAGGATGCGGAAAAAGACCGCCAGCGGCGTTCTCGCATCGCTCAGAGGCTCAACGTACCATCGTGTAAGAGCTGCCACAGCAGCTCGCGGTGGGCTGGGTGAGAACAATTACGCCTCGCCGCTAAGACACTGGGCGCTCGCTGCGGCCTTGCTGAACGGTCATTTGCGCATCCTGCATGGCAGTTCAACATTGTCTCACACCTCGATATCTGTGACGACTACAGAGGTCAGAATGAGTTTTTCCGCAGCCTGCTAGTCAATTAGGCGAGTCTCCACAGTACATCGGACGATCACTCGTCTGTTTGACAGCGCTCCTCGTGCGTCTCTAGAATGCCGCTACGATGAAGGACCGATTTCTCAGAGCCTGTCGTCGCGAACCCGTCGATTGCACGCCGGTGTGGTTTATGCGCCAGGCCGGACGCTACATGTCCGAGTATCGGACGTTGCGCGCGAAACATTCGATCCTTGAAATGTGCAAGACGCCTGAGCTTGCCGCTCAAGTCACCCTCCAGCCGATTGACCGATTTCCGTTGGATGCCGCTATCATTTTTGCTGACATTCTGCTTCCTCTGGAACCGATGGGGCTTAGTCTCGAGTTTGCTGCGGGGGAGGGGCCCGTCATTCACAATCCGGTTCGCGACCGAGCGGCGGTGGATCAGCTCAAAGTGATCGACGGTGACGAACTGGACTATGTGGCCGAGGCCATCCGCCAGGCGCGCCGCGCCCTCGACGGACGAGTGCCGTTGATCGGATTTGCCGGTGCGCCGTTCACGCTTGCGAGCTACGCCATTGAGGGCGGAGGATCGCGCAACTATCTGCACACCAAGCAGATGATGTATGGCGACCCCACCGCTTGGCATCGGCTCATGGATAAATTCGCGCGTGTGCTCACCGGATATCTTCGTCGCCAGATCAAGGCGGGCACTCAGGCGATTCAGCTCTTCGATAGTTGGGTCGGCTGTCTCTCGGCCGGTGACTATGCCGAATATGTGATGCCGCACGTCCAGCGGATTTTCGATGGGCTCAAGCGGGAAGGTGTGCCGATGATTCATTTCGGCACCGGCACAACGGCCATTCTGCGGCAGATGCGCGAGGCAGGTGGCGATGTCATCGGAATCGACTGGCGGGTTCACCTGGACGAGGCCTGGACCATGGTCGGACATGATCGCGCCGTGCAGGGCAATCTGGACCCGCTCGTGTTGTTTGCGCCGCTTCATGAAATCGAACGCCGGGTGGAGGATATCTTGCGACGGGCCGGGGGACGTCCCGGGCACATCTTCAACCTCGGTCACGGCATATTGCCGACGACGCCGGTCGATCACGTGGCTGCGACGATCGACATGGTGCACAAGCTGAGTCAACGGTAAAACAACAGCGTATGGCAAATGGCGTATGGCTGATGATGGGAAAAACATCCGGTCTGCGTCATTGCTCGTCTTATTATCGGCTATCAGCCATCAGCTATTAGTTCCGATCAGCGTATGCCTAAATCGCAACGTCATACCGCAGTCCTGCTAATGGCCATGGGTGGGCCCGATTGTCTTGAGAACGTCGAGCCGTTTTTGCGCGATGTTCGAGGGGGCCGACCGACGCCTCCAGAGCTCGTGGAGGAGATTCGTGAACGATACCGAGTCACCGGTGGCAAATCGCCGGCCGTCGCTATCACGCAGGAGGTTGCGAAGAAACTCGAGCGGCGTTTGAATGCAGGGGATACCAGCGGCTACAAGGTGTACGTCGGTTTGCGGCATTGGCATCCGTTTATCAAAGACACGTATACCGATTTGCTGAAAGACTCACCGGAACAGATCATCGGGGTCTGTATGGCTCCTCAACAATCCTCACTCAGTACCGGAGCCTATCGGAAGAAAGTGGAAGAGGCTCGTGCCGAATTGGGGGATGGGACCGACGTGACCTATGTCGGCAGTTGGAACCGGCACCCTCGACTGATCGCAGCGATCGTGGACAACATTCGGCAGGGGCTGCTTGCGTTTCCTCCCGAAGTGCGAGCCACGGTGGCGGTCCTGTTTACCGCACATAGTTTGCCGGAACGGATCGTGGCGATGAAGGATCCCTATCCTGACGAGGTCAAGGGCACCGTTGAGGCCGTGACACGGTTCCTGGCGAATCAACCGACCTACTTTGCCTATCAAAGTCAGGGCCGATCAAGCGAACCGTGGCTGGGACCCACCGTGGAATCGATGTTGGACACCATTCAGCTGGCGGGATACCGGCATGTGCTGGTGGCGCCCATTGGATTTATCTGTGATCATGTGGAGACACTCTTCGATATCGATATCGAACTCAAGCAATTGGCGGTGAGCAAAGGCCTACACCTCGAACGCATGGCCATGCTGAACGACTCTCTTCCACTTATCGAGACGTTGCGCGACGTCTTGGCAATACACGAATCTTCCCTCTGCATTCAGTCGTGACCAGACCACGCACAGTCGTGATCGTGGGCGGCGGCATTTCGGGCCTGGCCACCGCGTTTTCGCTCCACGAGAAGGCGACCAAGGCGGGCCTTTCCATCCGCTGTACGATTCTCGACTCCGGGTCGTCCTGGGGAGGCAAGATCATCACGCATCGGGTCGGCGAGATCGTGACCGAAGCCGGGCCGGACTCCTTCCTGTCGCAAAAACAGGTCGCCCTTGATCTGTGCGCGAAGCTCGGACTTTCCGATCAATTGATCAATACCAATGAGACGGGCAAGAAGGCTTGTGTGTTGCATGGAGGGCGGCTGCACGATCTTCCCGAGGGGCTTCTCTCATTCGCTCCGAAACAATTGGGGCCATTCCTTCGAAGTGGGTTGCTCACATGGAAGGGCTTGGCTCGTATGGGCCTGGAGATCGCCGTTCGACCTGGGCCGTCCACAGGCGATGAGTCGATGGCTGCCTTCCTCCGTCGTCGCTTCGGCGCACAAGCGTTCGAGCGGGTGCTTGAACCGCTAATGGCGGGCATCTATGCCGGTGACGCCGAGCAGATGAGTTTGAGAGCCACCTTTCCGCGATTCTTCGAACTGGAGCAACAGTATGGCAGCGTCGTGCGGGGCATGATGGCAGCCAAGAAAGCCGCCTCACTGGTTTCGACTGGCCAACCGAGACGTACGATGTTTGTCAGTCTTAAGAATGGTCTCAGCGATTTGGTTGCAGCCTTGACGAGTCGGTTGACACAACAGGGCGTCGAGCTCCGTTTGGGTGCTCGAGTCGATGCTCTCAGAGTGAGGTCCCATGAGCTCGGACGCTGGATGTACGACCTTATTTTACAAGATGGATCGGCGCTGTCTGCAGAAAGCCTGGTTCTTGCCACGCCTGCCTATGTGTCCGCCGAATTGTTGCGTCCGTTGACGCCGATCGCCGGTGGATTGCTGGATATGATTCCCTATGCATCGACTGCCACAATTGCCATGGCATTTCCTGCCCAGGCCAGAAGCCTTGCGATTGATGGATTCGGGTTTATTGTGCCTCGGACTGAAGGGCGGGATTTAATTGCAGCAACCTGGACGTCGCGGAAATGGCCCTATCGTGCTCCGGCGGACCAGTTCTTGGTGCGCTGCTACGTGGGCGGAGTAGGGAGGGAAAACATTCTACAACTGGATGACGAGGCGTTGACGACGAAAGTCAGGACAGAACTTGCCGTGGTCTCCGGTATCAGGGCGGAGCCGATCTATACCGAAGTGAATCGCTGGTTGAAGGCGATGCGGCAGTACACGCTCGGCCATCTCAACCGATTGGCTCAACTCGATGCGGCCGTGGATCGGTATCCCGGATTGGTACTGACCGGGGCTGGCTATCGTGGAATCGGCATTCCGGATTGCATCCGTGATGGGGCGACGGCGGCCGGACGGGTCATGCAGGATATTTTCGGTGGAGATAGTTTGGTGCGACGTCCCACATGACCACAGGCTGAGCCTTCGCCATCTTGAAGCCGAGATGCATGGTCTTGGCTGAACCTCAACCTCAACCTTCTGCCACCCATCTCTTGTACGTGACCGACCGCTTCTCTTAGCAGGCTGCGGAAAAACTCACCCTGACCTCCGTAGCCGTCACGATATCGAGGTTGAGACGACGCCGAACAGCCATGCAGGATGCGCAAAA
>JBKKBQ010000229.1:0-9122 GCA_046714015.1 Nitrospira sp. | reverse complement strand
CCCCAATACCCGCTTGAGCATCCTTGAGCACTGCGATGATCTGTTCCTCCGTGTGCCGTGTCCTGGTCATGGCCCCCTCCTGTGGGGCCCATCTCAGCACAGTCGGACTTCCTAGCCAATGGTCTAGTTTTCGGGGGGAAGGTCAGGTACATTGGCACCCTTGATCGGTATTGACAATCTGCGGTGGACCATAGCGTCCTCTGGCATCCTGCACCGCATCGAGACAGAAATCGGTCGTCAGCGTATTGGAGAGCCGCCACGCCAACACCCGGCGACTAACCCAGTCGAGCACCGCGAACGAATACACGAAGCCTCGCGACATGGGGATGTAGGTAATATCCGCCGCCCGGACGTGATTCAGCCGTGAGATCGTGAGATTGCGCAAGAGAGAGGGATAGATCCGATGGCCTGGCTGTCGGCGGCTGAGAGACGGCTTCCGATACAGGGCCTCAATCCCCATGCCGCGCATCAAGGTCGCCACCCGTCGCCTGCCAATGGCGCAACCCTCTTGCCGCAAGAGATCGCGCAGCATGCGGGCGCCGGCAAATGGATACTGCAGATGCCGCTTGTCGATCCGGCGCATCCGCGTGCGCCATCTCTGATACCGGCGTTGAGTGGTAGCAAGCGGTCGAGCGGGCCAGTTTCAGCAGCTGGCATTGTCGCCGAACAGGCAGTGGATGGGTACGATCGCTCATGGCGTTGTGATCCGCAAGCCCGCCGTGGTGAGCGCCCGAGCCAAAAAATCATTCTCTAGGGCCTGCTGGCTAATCTTGGCATGGAGGGTCTTGAGATCGGGCCTGTCCACCGGCGGTGTGATCCCACCAAAGACATCGGGGGCCCTCGCCAGCAATTACTGCTTCCATTCGGTGATTTGCGCGGGATGGACCTGAAACTGTTTCGCTAATTCGGCCGGCGTCTCGTCGCCGTTGACCGCCGCCAACGCGAGGTGGGCCTTGAATGTTCCTCAGTGATTCCGTCGTGGTCTCTTTATCGTCTCGCTTCTTTGGCTCACCACCAGATGATGACGTTGGTGAAGCCAGGCTACCATTTAACACACGGTCCGATTTTCCTGGGCCCCCTCTCTCACGCCCAGGTAGGCATACTTTGACTTCTGCTGAAGTCACCATCCTACTCCATTCTTAACTTGTCGGCGTTTTCGGCGGAGATGGCACTCTCTCATCTTCTAGGCTTTTCCTTTGAGCCTGTCTTGATCCGTAGTATAAGAAAAACTGATGGCTGGCATGGACAATGCGTCCGGGCCATAGGGAATGTCTGAGGAAACACATATTGTGGCTCATCAGCTGAGGGCGCGTCTTCAAAACCGAACGATAAAAATCATCCAGGTTCTGGGAATTCTCTGGATCTCTGGTTGCGCCCTATTGGTGTCTCCTGACGTTAAGCGCGGAGATCAGCATTTGGCTGCGGAACGTTGGGAAGAGGCGATCCTCGCTTACAAACAAGCGTTAAAAGAGGATCCGTTCGATCCTTCTTTACAGGGTAAGTATGTGTTGGCTCGCGAGCGCGCTGCGGCAACGTATGCTGAGCGCGGTCGGACATTTCTGAATGAGAAGCAGATCGATCTTGCCCTTGAAGAATTCAAGCGAGCGCTGGCTATCGAACCCTCCAGCGCCGATCACCAAGCGGGCTTCATGGAGGCCACTCGCGTGAAAGAATCCCGGTCACAATACCGTGAGGCGGAAAGGCTGGTTCAGCTTGGACGAAACGAAGAGGCGATGAGCGGTTTTGCGCGGGCTGTGGAGCTCGATCCAACGTACCAAGAGGCGCTGGAGAGCATCACCCGGCTGACCGAAAAGCAACAGAGGCTTGCGAGGGACGAACGTTCGAGGCAGCCGGTGACGTTAAAATTCAAGAACGCCGGTCTTAAGGAAATCTTAGAGGGTGTGGCGAAGGTGGGAGGGCTGACGCTGGTTTTCGACAAGGATGTCCGGAATGACCCTATTTCCATTTCGATTCAGGACACGCCTTTTGAGGATGCGCTACAACTGATTCTCAATAGTAACAGTTTGTTTTCTCGTCAGATATCTCCGGCTGTCTTGATCGTCAGTCCCGATACCAAGCAGAAGCAGGAGCAGTATCAGGATCTTATGATCCGGACATTTTATCTTTCGACGGCAAAAGCCAAAGATATGCTGCTCCTACTGAAGAGCATGTTGGATTCCAAGCGGATGCATGCCAATGAACAGCTCAATGCGATTGTCATTCGCGATCAGCCGGAGAAATTAGAACTTGCAGAAAGGATTATCTTAGCCAATGACCGGCAGGAGCCGGAGGTTCTTCTGGATCTTGAGGTATTGGAAGTCAATCGGACGAAAAATCAGACATATGGGTTGAATTATCCCAAACAAGCTGGTGCTGGATTGGTCGCTGCTGGGTTCGCAGGGCCATTGGCAGCAGAGGCTGTGCACATGACTTACCGCCAACTGACCGATCTTGGACCGAGTAACTATCTCTTTAAACTGCCGACGACGGTGTTGCTGGACTTTTTTAAACAACAATCAGACGCGAAGACGCTGGCTTCACCCAAGGTCCGCGTGATGAATAACAAGAAAGCAGAGATCAATATCGGAGATAAACAGCCGATTCTTCTCTCCACGACGAATGTCTTGCCCGGCCAGGCTGCCACGGGAGCCGTGCCGACCACCTCAACCGTCACGTCGATCGAATTCCGAGATACGGGCGTGAAGCTGACTGTCGAGCCTTCAATTCGATTGGGCAATGAATTGTCGTTGAAGATGAAGGTGGAGGTGATTCGGGTTGGCGATCAGATCACGCTACAGGCTTCTCCGCTCATTCAACAATTCAAATTTGGTAACCGTTCGGCCGAAACGACGTTGAACATGCGGGATGGAGAAACGGTGGTCCTCGGCGGGTTGCTCCAGGAGGAGGATCGCCGAACACGAGTGACCATCCCATGGGTTGGAGATTGGCCGTTGATCGGAAAGCTGTTGAGCTCTTTCAGAACGGAACGAGTGACGACGGAAGTCATACTGACCATTACTCCGCGCATTGCGCAACCGTCGCTTTCTCCTGGCTCCAGCAATCAAGCCTTTTGGTCCGGGACTGAATTCAACTATGCGACAAGCCCGGTTTTTTCTAGTCCTCCCAGGAAAGTGTCAGCGTTGGGGGGAAGCGAGTATGGGAAAGTGTCCACTCTTGGTGTCGCTCGGACAAAAGACGCAGGACAGGCAAACATGGCCCGATCATTGGCCCAGTTGGCGACGCCTGAGCCTCTATTGATGGTCAAGCCGGAAGAATCCGTTGTTCAATCCGGCAAAGAAATACGGCTTTCTGTCGTAGACGGGCGAGTCAGTGTATCGGGTGAGCATACATTCAAACTGGGCTATGACCCCGAGATTCTGCAATTTAGACGACTTGATAATGCGGAGTTGATCGACGCGGGCGAGACCGCAGCGGTGGACAATGTCGGGCAAGCAGGAGCCATCACGTTCCATTTCGCTCGCCCGGCTCAGAGCTCGCCCCGAACCATGAATGTCATCTTTGTGGCAAAGGCGCCAGGGGTGTCGCCGATTCGCGTTGAACTGACTGATTCCGGCAGTGCGGCGCAAGGATCGCCGGAAGTAGTTGGGACAGGGGTGGTGCGGGTGCGGTGAGGGAGGACGGCCTCACACTCATCGAGATTCTCGTCACCATGGCGATTATTGCGATCTTGGCTTCGATCGCCATGCCGCTGAGCAAAGTATCGACCAAACGAGCCCAAGAGATCGAACTACGCCAGCATCTTAGGACTATTCGCGGCGCGATCGATGTATTCAAGCTGGAATGGAATCGTGACGGGGACGTCTTGCTCGGAGTGGTATGTGTAAAGAATAGGTTGATGTGCAAGGAAGTGACCGGGCCATATGGCTATCCGAAGTCTCTCGATGTGCTATTGGGTGTAAAACTGACGGGAGAAGAGGCAACGGTTCGGGGTACCACGGTGAGACGCTATTTGCGGGTGATGCCGATCGACCCGCTAACGGGAAAAACCGATTGGGCTTTGCGTTGTTACAAGGATCGCCCGAAGCCGTCTAGTTGGTGTGGTGAAGATGTCTACGATGTGATGACGCAAAGCGAGGAGTCGGCGATCGATGGGACCAAGTATCAGGATTGGTAAGGTGGGCGGATGGAATGCGAAGGGCTTTACACTGCTTGAACTCATGATCGTCGTATCCATTGTCGGCATTTTGGCGACGATCGCCCTTCCGTCGTATCAGTCATCATTGATGAAGGCAAGGGAGACGGTGTTGCGACAAGACCTTTTCACGCTGCGTGAGTTGTTGGACCATCACCGTGCGGACAAGGGGAAGTACCCTCCGTCCTTGGATGGTCTGGTAACGGCTGGATATCTGCGGGCCCTTCCTAAAGACCCCTTTACGAATTCGCCGGGCTCTTGGCAACAGATCAGTGAACCGACAGAAGGTGGTATCTTTGATGTGTATTCCGGATCGGACCTTGTTGGGACAAACGGGACTCCATATAACCAATGGTGAACAGGCGCGTGAGATTGGCTCGGCATAGATTCTGCCCTGGGTGCAACGTGTTTCGAGTGATGGGGGAATGGCGGAGTACGTCCATCGGTATCCTTCTGCTCGGAATGTCGGCCTGTAGTCCGCTCGAACCCATCATGATAGAGCCGGAGATGTCGGATCTCCAACTCACCATGGATACTCTCAAGACGTCATTGCGAGATACCCAGCGAACGGCCTCCGAGTTGAGAGCAGAGGTCGACGCACGGCGCCAGGAATTGGCCGATGTGCAGATCGCCCGGGCGCAGCTTGAAGGGCGTATTCGGGAGGCGGAACGTCGGTTGGCTGAAGCTCGGCATGTGATTGATCTCCAGCGGGAAGAACTGGCCAGCGCTCGTTCCGAGCGGGGACAGGCGGGGCGGACCAGAGCCGCACTGCAGAATCAACTGAAGCAGTTTCAAAAGCAGGTATCGCAAGTAGAGAAACAGGTGAAGGGGAATGTGTCTCCCGCAGCTATGGTTTCTCCAAGAGACGGCCAAGTGAAGTTGGAGGCTATCATTCCTCAGCGGGAAGCCCTGTTGGCTGCTCTGGAGGAGGATACCCGGGTTGTCCCGGGGCCGGCGATCGAGGCGTCGAGGGCATCTTCGTCCGGCGAAGCATCGCTGGTTTCTCAGCCGGGACCCGTGACCCCCCGCGTACACGTGATGGTCAAGTCTGGGGATACGTTATGGAGTATCGCTCACCGATATCACACGTCCGTCAGACGCCTCATGGTTCTCAACGCGCTTCCTAGTGACCGTATTCAAGTTGGGCAGGCCCTCTGGCTTCCTGAGTCCCCTACTGAAGAGCCCGAGCGCGAACGAAAGTAGCGGCGCACGATGGGCTACGCGGCAAGTCGTGAAGGTCGACATCTATGGCAGTATTTGCGTATCGAGTCGCGCGACCTGATGGAGCCACCATCCATGGGCATGCAGAAGGAGAAAATGAATCGTTGGTTCGTGCCAAACTCGAGTCACAAGGATTGCTGGTTTTCAATCTTCATCGTCGAGGAATCACTTCAGACAAGACGCAGACGTCGTGGTCATGGGGAACGCTTCCGCTAGGGCAGTTCTTGGTCTTCAATCAGGAATTGCTGGCTCTGGTCAAGTCCGGACTACCCATTTTGCGCATTTGGGATCTTCTCATCGAACGAGCCGGCCATGCTGGATTTCAGCGGACATTACGTGATGTGCGGGAGGACATCCGAGGTGGAGCCTCTGCCTCGGAAGCCTTGGCTAAACACCCCGTCTATTTTCCTGAACTGTATGTCGCCACGGTAAAGGCGGGGGAGCAATCGGGCAATCTTTCAGAGGTCCTACAGCGGTATGTGGCGTATCTGAAGCTGATGGTTGGACTTCGTCAGAAAGTGAAGAAGGCGCTCTCCTATCCCATTGTTCTCATCGGTATCGGCGTGACCGTGGTCGGTTTTCTATTGACCTATGTCATGCCGACTTTCGTGTCGGTTTATGGAGAGTCAGCGAAAACCTTGCCATGGGCGACTCAGGTCTTGCTCGATGTGGTCACACATGCCGAATCACGATTATTTCCAGCAGCCGTCGTCCTAATCGGCTTCATGCTCGGAGTGCATGCCTACTATGCCACTTCAGCGGGACAGCTGGCGATCGATCGTTTGGTGCTGAAACTCCCGCTCGTGGGTCAGATTGCAACCAAACACAACACCATCCAACTGACGCGAACGCTCGGAACTATTCTTTCCGGAGGAACCCCGCTCGTTGATGCCCTGCAAGGCGCACGAGGAGCCGTTTCAAACCGATGGATTTCACAGGAAATGATCGGGGCTGTCAACGAGATTCGTGAGGGGGCGACATTGGCTGATGCGTTGGATCGTCCCAGGGTGCTCCCGCGACTCGCGATCGAAATGCTATCGGTAGGGGAGGAAACGGGTTCGCTTGATTCGATGTTGCGGGACGTCGCGGAGTTTTACGAGGCTGACCTGGATACGAGGCTGACGCAGCTTACCACGTGGATCGAGCCGGCCCTGCTGCTTGTGATGGGAATACTGGTCGGCGGGATCGTCATCGTGATGTACCTACCGGTATTTCAGATGGCCGGGACCGTCGGAGGCTAGAGAGGGGAGAAGTGGGATCTCAGGGTGTCGAGGATACCATCATGAGAGAGGTCGCGTATGTCACGTAGCCTTGCGAGGCCATCTCTTACCGATGTCTTGGTCGACCAGGGAGTCCTCACACAGCGCACGGTCGAGGATGTCCTACGTCGAGTAAAGGGAGTGGCTGCCGCATTAGGACACACGCTGATCAGTGAAGGACTCCTCTCGGAGGATCAATTGGCTCAAGCCCTGGCTGTTCAATACAGTCTCCCCTATGATCCGCTGACGGATTTTCGGGTCGATCCGCGATACTACGAGACCATCTCGATCAAGTTGATGCAGCGATTTCCTTTTGTGCCGATCGCTGAGCGTTCCGGAACGCTGACGATCGCCGTGGCCGACCCGCAAAACCTGCTTGGGCTCGACGAATTGGAGCTCCTTATCGGAAAGCCGCTGGATCGAGTCGTCAGTTCCAAGAGTGCAATTGTGTCGGCGCTGGAACGCAGTGAAGGATCGAGTCAAGCGCTTCGCGAGCTGGAAGCGGAGTATCGGTCGATATTAGTGAAAGAAGATGATCGCGGAGAGGAAATTCCGACTCTCGATCATGCGGGGGAAGAGCAGAGTCCGGCCGTGAAGCTGCTGGACTCTATCCTATTAAGCGCAATGCAACGCCGCGCAAGTGACATCCACATCGAAGCCGCAGATCGGTCAACCACAGTCAAACTTCGTGTCGATGGCATCCTGATTCCTGCCATGGAGCCGTTGGATATTCGATTGCACGCCCCTTTAGTGTCCCGCTTGAAGGTTATGTCGGAGCTTGATATTGCCGAGCGTCGGGTGCCTCAAGACGGAAGCTTCCGTATGAGGCTGGATCGAAAGACCGTGGATTTTCGTGTCTCCATTCTCCCAAGTGTCTTCGGTGAGTCGGTCGTGATCCGAATATTGGACCGGGACTCGATTGCGACCGGAGTGTCGGCCTTGAAGCTGGAACGGATCGGGTTTAATCCGGAAGATCTGAAGCGATTCCGGAAAGCGATCACTCGCCCCTATGGCATGGTGTTGGTCACGGGGCCGACAGGAAGCGGAAAGACGACGACGCTGTACGCCGCGATATCGGAGATGAACACGCTCGAAGACAAGCTGATTACGATCGAAGATCCCGTTGAATACCAACTCTCGGGAGTGGTGCAGATTCCCGTCAATGAAAAGAAAGGCGTCACGTTCGCGCGCGGTCTTCGGTCCATCCTCCGTCATGATCCGGACAAAATCATGGTGGGCGAAATTCGAGATGCCGAGACGGCGCAGATTGCGATCCAATCGGCCCTGACCGGTCATCTTGTGCTGACGACGGTGCATGCGAACAATGTGTTCGACGTCATCGGACGGTTCGCGTCGATGGGGATCGACGCCTATAATTTTCTGGCCGCGCTCAACTGCGTGTTGGCGCAGCGGCTCGTCAGAATCCTGTGTCCGTCATGTCGGACTCCGGTCAAAGTACAGCAGACTCTTATTGAAGAATCGGGATTGGATTATGAGCAATACAAGGATACGCCCTTCTACGAAGGAAAGGGGTGTCCACAATGCCATGGGACCGGGTACCGAGGGAGAAAATGCATCACAGAATTCCTCGATTTGACGGATGAAATCAAAGAAATGATTCATGCCGATCGCCCACTGTCAGAAATCCGGTATCGGGCCGTGACCGATGGAATGATTACGCTGCGGCAGTCGGCGCTGAAAAAAGTATTGAATGGGGAGACGTCGCTGCGAGAGATCAATCGTGTAACGTTCAGTGAGGAAGGGTAGCGCGATGTGGGAATGGGTCAGTAGCCGACCACAGGGTTGCTTGAAGTTCGGAACCGATTCGATCGCGTGGGCCGAAACCGAGCGGAATTGGCGTGGACAGCGTCGACATAAATGCGTCATGTCTCCGCTTTCCGATGGCATGATGAAATCCTCTCCGACTGAGGAGAATGTAGCCGATGCCTCGGCATTGTCGAATCGGATTCGCGCTCTCACCGGTTCAGGCACGGTTCACCAGGCCGTCGGGAGAGCAACCCTCTCTGATCTTCCTCGACGGATTGCCGTCTTGCTGCCTGATACGGCAGTCAGAGCGACAGTCCTGCACCTTGAGCAGCTCCCTGTCAGGCGTGAGGAACGCGAGGCGTTGATCCGCTGGCGGCTTGGTCAAGAGCAACTGTTCCCGCTGAACGGTGCCAAGGTGTCGTTCCAAGTCTTTCATGATCGATCGGGAGGGAAAGGGCCGGCCCATTCCGTACTGGCGGTGGCGGCTCAGGAATCGGTGCTGAAGCAGTATGAGTCTCTCTGTGAATCCGTCGGGTTGATCCCTCAAGAGGTGGGGGTCACGAGCCTACGGATCTTTGATCTATGGAGAAGGGTATCGAGTGGCTCTCATTGGCGAAGCCGAAACTGTCTGTGGGTCAGCGTATCGGATCGAGCTCTGACGACCATGATTTATCAGCAAGGGCGATTGTTGTCTTACCGATGCAAGCTTCTGGGGGCCGAGG
>JBKKBQ010000228.1:0-13204 GCA_046714015.1 Nitrospira sp. | reverse complement strand
GGTAGACGATGGCCAGAATGCAGCGGGCAGCGAGTCGGTCTCAGGGCCGAAAAGTTAACGACTCTAAGCCACTTGTGGGGGTCTTGGGGGGGAGTAAATCGGACTTTCCAGTTTTGGAAAAGTCTGGAGCCATTTTGGACGAACTCAATATTCCCTATGAACTTCTCGTCGTTTCTGCACATCGAACGCCGGATCGACTCTTCGAATACGCCGCAAGTGCTTTTGACCGAGGGATTAAAGTCATCATTGCAGGGGCTGGAGGAGCGGCTCACCTTCCAGGCATGCTAGCTGCCAAGACCCACCTTCCGGTGATCGGTGTACCGATTCCGACAGAAAACCTTCGTGGGCTCGATTCCTTACTATCCATTGTTCAGATGCCCAAAGGAATTCCCGTTGCCACCGTGGCGATCGGCGGCGCCGAGAATGCAGGCATCCTCGCGGGACAAATTCTTGCCGGGAGCCATCCCGACATTGCTGAGCGGATCAAGCGCTATCGGGCGGCTCAAACGGAGAGCGTTCTTAATTCTCCCGAGGCCAAGGGCACGAGCCTCGGAGCCGTAGGGATGAGCCGGCGACCGTGACCGACCGAATCCTTGAGCCTGGCTCCACGCTGGGAGTACTCGGTGGGGGACAATTGGGGGCGATGTTCGCTGCGGCTGCCCACCGCATGGGTTATCGGGTGGCCGTCTGGGATCCAGACGCCGACGCGCCCGCCCATCGAATTGCTGCCTATTCATTTGCGGCGCCATTCTCAGATCTTGGCGTCCGCGATCAATTCGCAAGTACTGCAGATGCCGTTACTCTGGAATGGGAAAATGTGCCTGCGGAGCTCTGCGAATGGCTGGAAGGGCGTTGCCCGATGCGACCTTCCGGGGCTGTTCTCCGGATCCTCCAGGACCGGATTAAACAGAAACACTACTTGTCGTCACGACACCTCTCCGTTCCCACCTTCGCCGTCGTCGAAACGGCACCGCAACTAATCTCCGCCGTGGACCGTCTGGGCCTTCCCGCTGTCTGTAAGACGGCGAAGAGTGGGTATGATGGGAAGGGGCAGTGGTTACTTCGAGAGCCTTCTGATATGAGGGCGGTTGAACAAATCTTGGAAACAGCAAAGTCCGGTCATCGGTGGATTCTTGAGCAGTTCATAGAATATATCAGAGAGCTCTCGGTTCTCGTCGTGCGAAGCGAGAGTGGAGCCTTCTGTGTGTATCCGGTGGTCGAAAATCGGCATGAGGTAGGCATCTTACGAGAAACCCGCGTGCCAGCTTCTCTTCCCCTTGACGTCGCTGAGAAGGCGAGGGAACTTTCGATACAAGCCGTAGCGGCGTTACAGGCTGTCGGCGTTTTCTGTGTGGAACTCTTTCAGGCCAAAGATGGTTCTCTCCTTATTAACGAGATTGCGCCTCGCCCTCACAACTCGGCTCACTATACACTCGACGTGTGTACGGTATCCCAATTCGAGCAGCAGGTGCGAGTGACCTGTGGACTCCCATTGGGAGAAACAAGGCTCTTGAGCCCCGCGACCATGGTGAATCTCATTGGTGAGGAAGTAAGGTCTGTGACCTCCAGCGCAGGGTCCTCGGCACTCCTTTCAACCGAAGGGGCTGTGCTTCATCTGTACGGCAAGCGGATGATTCGTCCTGGTAGAAAAATGGGACATGTGACATTTACTGCTCCCCAAGCTCAGACCGCAGCAGAATTGGCTCACCGGTTCATCGAACGGGTCCGAAGGCTCGCCTAAGTTCGCTCGATACTTCCCGTATAGGTGGTGAAAAAGGCTCATCGGCAGGAAGTACGCTGACGTTGTTCGATTTTGTCAGCATGGGGTTCGGAAGCGATCAGGAGGAAAACAAAAAGCCCAGTAAATAACGCGACCGATTATTGATTCTTGAGGTATACAATTTGCTGTTCCTCATGTGATGTGACAGAGGAGGTACAAAAGGCATGGGACAAAATTTGACCACAAGTGACTCCAGCCCAGCATCAGACAGGCTCTACCGGTTGCTCACGGAGCCAGGCTCCCGCTACTTTGTTCTTCAGGGTCTTGTCACCATCATCTTGTCCTATGAATTGCTCTTCGGTGCTGAGTCAGTCATTAGTCGAGTGATGAGCAACGGTCTGGTGATGGGATTATGGCTGGGAATCCTCATTATCGCGATGCTGCCTAAGGCAGTGCTGGGAGCGGCCTGGTTCAGCGCCGGACTCGTTGCAGTAGACACGCTTCTCGTGACAACCGTCATCTATCTCTCTGGAAATGCCCGATCGGATCTGTACATTGCCTATTTTGTTCTTATGCTGGTGGCCGCCTCAGTCAGACGGCTCAGTCATCTGCTCGGTCTCTCCCTGCTGTTGAGTGCCGGGTACGCGGTTGTGCTCTGTGAAGGGGTCCTGCAAACCGGGGTCATGGCTACCGGCCAGCTGCTGGGGATCCCGGTTCTTCTCGTCATGGCGGTGTTCTATGGGGTCGCATTAGAAAGCACGGCCGTTGCCCAGGAAGAAAAGGTCTCCCTATTGAAAGATCTCGAGGAGTTGAAGCAGACCGAAGAGGAATTGGAGACGGCCAAAACTCAACTTGAAGCTCGAATTAAGGGCTTGAAAGACCATCTCACGAAGGCGAATGCCGATCTCCGTGCGGGGCAGGTTGCCAGACAGGGACTTGAGAAACAACTTCATGAGGCACGGCAGATGGAAGCCATCGGCCGAGTCGCGGCGAGAATTGCAGGCGAATTCGGGACGTTGTTTGCGGTCGTCGGGAAACAAACGGGTGTCATGTTATCGCGTCTGCCGCAGAACGACCCTCTGAGGTCTTCAGCCGATGAGCTCTTTAAAGTAGGGGAAAAGGCTGCCACGCTGACGGCACAGCTCATTGCCATGAATCTTGATGGACGACACGTTCGAAACACATTGTCCGTTCATGCCGTGTTAGCGGATGTACAGGGCATGATCGCCAGTCTGTTACCGAATCACATTGAACTGACCATGCGGCTGGACACACAGGCGGCCTATGCCGAGGTGGATCGGGAAGGCCTGGAAACGGTCGTTTATCAGTTGGTCGTCAATGCCCGTGATGCCATGCCCAATGGAGGTCGGCTTACCATCGAGGTCAAGACGATTGGGGATTTCTCCACATCAGTCCGACCATTGTCGGTCGAGTCGACACCCCCTCAGATCTTAATTCAAATCAGTGATACTGGAACCGGCATGAACCTGGATACCCAAGCCCATATGTTCGAGCCATTCTTTTCGACAAAGGAAACCAACATCGGACTTGGCCTCACCGCAGTCTTCGGAATCGTCAAACAGAATGGAGGCAGGTTGGAGGTGGACAGTGGACCAGGACAAGGGACCCTCATCCGGCTTGTCTTCCCCGCTGTCCCGGCGCCGGCGGCACGGGAGGAAATGATGCCGAGAGCCATGCTGGCCAAAGGAGGCGAAACGATTTTGCTTGTGGAGGAAAACGAGATCGAACGGAAGCTGGCACTGTCGGTCTTACAGCGGCATCGCTATCGCGTGTTGGAGGCGGCCTCGTCGGTCGAGGCGCTCATGGTCACACGGCAATACAGTGGAATTGTGCATCTCACCGTGAGTCCTCTGGTGATGCCGGAAATCGGGGGGCGTGAACTTGCCCGCCGACTCTTGAGTCAACACCCGACGATGAAGACGCTCTTTGTCTCAGGTTACGATGAAGAAACGATTCGACACCACCGGATCAACCAGCGGTTTGTTTTGCAGCAGCCCTATCGCCAGTGTGGATTGATCGAGAAGGTCAGAGAGATGTTGGATATTGCATGAGCATCCTGGCCGATTCAGGGAGGTACGTCCTCAGGAAGACAACGTCGACCGGCCAGGCGAAAAAAAACGCACATCTTTCCGCTTGAAGAAACCGATCAGTGCCATGCCTGCGATAAATCCACCGACATGAGCAAAAAAGGCGACACCACCTCCCGTAGCTCCCACGCTCATGCCTCCACTGACCAGCTGCGTGATAAACCACATGCCAAGGACGACGCCCGCTGCCACTCGGGTCATCCCGATCGCCGGCAGCAAGACCAGCACGTGAGCGCGTGGAAATAACAGCAGATAGGCACCCAGCACAGCTGAGATAGCCCCGCTCGCGCCAACCATCGGGATTTGGGAGGAAGGGTCGGTCAAGGCATGGCTCAGAGCGGCAAGGATACCGGATAGGATATAGAAGACGACGAACTTCGCGTGACCCATCGCATCTTCTATGTTATTGCCGAAAATCCAGAGATAGAGCATGTTTCCAAGTAGATGCATCCAGCCTCCATGAAGAAACATGCTGGTCACTAGGGTGAGGGACGGCGGAAACGCAACAGCTTCCTCAGGAAGAGAAGCCTGGCCGAAGACAATGGCAGGGATCGCACCGTATTGAAATGCAAAGAGCTCGGCTGCCGCCTGAGGAAGATTCACTTGATAGAGAAACACAGCGATACAGATGCCGATGAGGATCATCGTGACGATAGGAGTCCGTTGAGTTGGATTATCGTCTTGAAGTGGAATCACGGTAGTCCGAAACTATCGAGTTTGACGAAGATCCGTAACCGCACGAGGCAGTTTGGGATCGGCTGGAGGTGTTCCGTCGATCTCGAGTGGAACGGAAAATCCAGCAGCATGAGTATGGCCTCCGCCTCCGAATGAGGCGGCGATTGTACCGACATCCGTGCCATCAGATCGGGAGCGCATGCTAAAGTAGCGACGACCATCACGGTCATGCCAGATGAGGCAAAAGGGATGATGGGACGACAGGCGCTCGCCGATTTGGCTGGTTAAGATTGCGCTTTGCACAGCAGGAACGACGACACCCTGGAATTCCATCATCGAGGCCTGTGCGACAAGCTTGCCGACCAGCTCGTGTTCATAGCGTAATATGGCCCGACCTTCCTGCTCAAGCGTCGACTGAGTGAAGCGATCCCATACGGTGAAATCGAACGGGTAGGAGGCCACAGCCGCGTTGATTTCACGGCTCCCCGGCAAGGCCCATGTCCATAAATCCTTGTCCTGAATGTATTGAAGCAGCCATGGAGCCGGCGTGCCGTGTGCCCATTCCCAACTCAGGACAGCACCGGACTTGGTTTGATCGAAGTAGGCGTTTGGAAATCCGTCTAAGATCCTCTCTGCGGTAATATGGTGGTCCAGAACGAGGAGTTCTTTGGTTTCGGATGCCATGGCTTCAAGGATCGGCCGAGCATAGCTAAAGTCGACGATCACAACGCGGCGATCCTTGAGATCGGGTGGGGGAGGGTGACCGTGTTTTACGGGCAAAAAGCCGGCGCTCGGAAACTTTTTCCAAAGAGCCCAGGCCGCTCCAAATCCGTCTGAACACTCGGCATGGTACAGGACAATGTCCGGAGAATCATGGAAGGTCGGGGCGGAAGATACGTTACCCATAGAGCTGAGGGAGAATAACACGCTCGGGTCAAGACTAAAAGACGTCTTTTGCGTGTGCACCTGATCGAGGGCTAGATCACAGCTCGTTCAGGTGATTGATCAGGTGGCGAAGTCGGCCGGCACTGCGTCGATTGAAATCGAACACGAGTCGAGGCAGATCACGCAAGGCTGGCTCATCGAGCTCTTCTTCGAGTGGACCTCGGAGTTCGAACGTACCCCCGGACAAGATATCGCTGAATCGTTCCCGGAGCTGCTCAAGTTGCTCAAGGGAGATCGTCTGCTTGAGTCGCATCGCGAGCTGGCGTCCCACAAAGCGCATGGAATGGTAGCGGCGGTAGAAGCGGAGAATGCGGCTCACCGCCGCTTCAGCTGAATCCGTGATTGCGAAAAGACTCGTGTCCTCCTCATTAATCAATTTCCGGTTGAGCAGCTGCTTTGTAATGAACGCTGCCCAATCATCCCAATAGTCGCAGCCAGGGGCTTGAAGACAGATGATCGGCTGCGGATCGCTCTTCCCGGTCTGGGCCAGCGTGAGGATTTCAAAGCCTTCATCATGCGTGCCGAAGCCTCCCGGGAATAGCGCGATGGCGTTCGCTTCCTTTTGAAACATCAACTTGCGGGTGAAAAAGTATTTGAAGGTGATGAGCTTCGGGTCATCGGCAATCGTGGAGTTCGGACCTTGTTCGAACGGAAGCATGATGTTGACGCCGAAGCTGTTTTCACGCCCGGCACCTTCTTGAGCCGCACGCATGATCCCATCCGCCCCTCCGGTGATGACCATGAACCCTGCTCGCACAATGGCTTGCGCGAACTGGTGGGCCAGTTGGTAATTGGGATCGTCGGAGGGGGTCCGCGCCGAGCCAAAAATGCTGACTTTCTGCCGGTTCCGATAGCCGTTGAAGACGCCGAATGCATGACGCAGTTCTTTGAGCGCGCGGTTCACGATTTTCACATCCAAGAGGTCTAAGTGTGCGTCATGGAGTTTCAACATTCCCGTCAGGAGCTCTCGCATGAGCGCGGCATGCAGGTCGTCCTCCGGTCGATCAAGAAGGGTGCTGATCTGATGAAGAATCTCATCTCGCGATAAAACGGGACGGGATCGAACCTGCGAAGACTTACCTGTGGTATTCATAGCTCCCTTTCCATTGAGTGAGAAACAAAATTCTATCAATGGATCGGACGTTGGTCAAAGATTACCAGGATTCGGTGCGGTCTATGAGGGGTCAAGAGACTTAGGGAGGTTGGCCAACACCCAGGCTTTGATCCTGGACTGGTCTGCGGGAGAGAGCTCGACGAATTGAATCTCCACACCCCGAGGTGCCACCATGAGGGAACCGGTCGTGCCGGACACCGGTTCAACTTCCGCGTGATTCAAGATGGTCCCTCGAATGGTCAAGGGACTCATCATCTCAGAGAGGCAAAAGCTCAATATGACTTTGGTCCCCGGCAACAACAGCGCGGGAGACTCCACCGAGGCGCCGGCATGACTGAGTTGTGAGATGGCGACTTGATGCTCATCTCTCACGCCTTCTTCCTCCATGACGCTGATGGTGGCTGAGATGTTCGTCGTACAGCGCTTTGGAGAAAGGACCAGGTCTCTCGCGGTGAGGACGCCGACCGGTTGATTTTGTTTCGTGACGATGAGGATCGGTGTCCCGGTGGACATCATGAGCGCCGACGCCTCGTCCATCGCTCGATCGTACTCGATAAATTGGACCGGTCGAGTCATGATGGTCCGGACTTCGATGTCATCCGGTTCGAGGCCCTGCGCGACGACCTTTTTGACAATGTCGGTCGGCGTCATGAGCCCAAAACGAGACTCGGTATCCTTGACCAGAAGGCAGGGCATTCGCTCGCGTTCCAAGAGCGATGCCGCCTCGGTGACCGATACATCCCCTGGAATCTGGACTACGCCGGGTGTCATCATGTGAGCAACCAGGATGGTCTGGTGATCCGCGGCTTTTGGCTGTTGATCGTCTTTGTCCGCCATACCTTAACGAGGTCCTCTTTCCTCACGAATCTGCCCCCCTCTTGGACGCAATGTATGCCAAGTATAGCAGAAGGTGCCTTGAGGCCATGAGAGGTTGAAAGCCTTGTCATTCAAAGGTTTGACGGCATACACTAGCAACGTATTTTGACCGTCGGCAAGAGAGAAATGATGGCATCGAGTGGGTCTTACCATAGAGAGTTCCTTCGTCGGCTCGGGACAATTCCGGTGCATGGGCTGGGGCTGTCTGTCGACATTTATTCCCCGGATCTCACTAGCTTGCGGCGAAGTCTACAAGAACGTCAAGTACCGCCTACTTACCTTGAAGTGTTTCGTTCGACACCCAGGGCCTTGGCATCCACCAGGAAAGAAGCCGGCAACGGCCTGCTCACCTATCATGGCGAAGGGTTGTGGGTCACTCAACCCGAGATAGCCGATTCTACGGCGTTTAGACAGGAAATATCTGAGGCTACAGGGCACCTCCTGCTCTTGCAAAGTGCCTGGCTGAATCATGAATGTGCGACAAAACATCTCGCCGGCTATCACTACGGGACCTACCTTCCCCCCCTTTACACACCGTTAAGTGCCAAGGTGGTGGCTGATAATACACGATTGGTCCAACATCTGCTCGACCAGCAGTGTCGTTTGGCCAATGGAAGCACGCCGTTGGTGCTGCTTGAAATGCCGCCACTCACATACTTTGTCGCCGGGACGATCTCCATCCCAGGGTTTTTTCGGATCATCAGTGAACAGGCTCCCTGTGGGATGGTCTTGGACGTGGGCCATCTCTGGACGGTGTTTCGCTATTCCGGCGCGCATCGAGCCATGTCGCTCACACGATTTGTCGAGATATTTCTCAACGAGTTTCCCATGGATCGTGTGGTGGAAATTCACGTGGCGGGTCTGGCCATTCATGAATCACACCGACTCCTCAACTCACGACGGATAGATGATGAGGTTCTTCCTGCCTGGATCGATGCCCATGCCGCCCCCATTCCAACCCTCTTGTTCGAGATGCTCGATCAGATCCTATGCCATCCACAGCTCACCAGTCTGAAAGGCCTTGCCTTGGAAGTGGATACGAAACCGGTCGAATTAATCGTCGATGAGTTCGCTGAGTTTTCCCGACGCTATGCGTCGGTGTTGAAACAGGCAAGTGAGGGGGAAGATACCGTGCGCGACTTCGCAATCGCTTCCGTTCCGGAGACCCCGAAGTCAACATCCATCACGCGAGTTCTTGGAGAAGCCTACGATCATTATGCGGCCGTACTAGCTGGCAAGGCTGAGCCTGTGGGATCAGATTGGAACCAAGCCCCGGCATGGATTGAAGAGCTGGACCTCTATCGCTCCGTCTACCTCCCCTATGAGATTCTGCATTGGGGAGGAAAGGTGGAGGATATGTTTATAGGATCTTGTCGTCAGCTCAAAGAGCGTGACGTGTCGCTCGATGGATTTGTGGCCTTCTGGTTCCGTGAGCCTCGGCCGATCTCCGGCACCTACGATTTTTTCTTGCTGAAAGTCGAACGGTTCGTGGAGTTTATCCATGAGGTGGCGCCAGAGGTGCACGGCATTGCGGAAAAAGAGGCCGAGGAGCTTCGGCACGCCTACCATTTTGCCAACGAACCAGGCGTTTCAGTGTAAGAGCGCGGATATGAATTTTTGGCTGAGCCTCCCACGACCGGTCATAGGGTTGTCCCCGATGGATGGGGTAACCGATGCCTGCTTTCGATCCGTCATCGCCCAGCAAGGGAAGCCGGACGTCAGCTTTACTGAATTTACGCATGTCCATGACGTCTGTCACGGACAGGAGCTTCACTTGGAGACGCTCCTGTACAGTGAAAGGGAGCGTCCGATCGTGGCGCAGCTCTATGGGAAAGATCCGGATCTCTTCTATTTGGCGGCA
The DNA here is from genome assembly GCA_046714015.1 of Nitrospira sp. Taxonomy (GTDB): domain Bacteria; phylum Nitrospirota; class Nitrospiria; order Nitrospirales; family Nitrospiraceae; genus Nitrospira_D. The sequence goes on along the minus strand of JBKKBQ010000228.1, from coordinate 3,905 downwards.
CACGCGGTGTGCGAGTTGGGCTTCGACGGGCTGGACATCAACATGGGATGCCCGTCGAAGAGCGTGGCGTCGTCCGGATCAGGCGCCGGGCTGATCCGGACTCCGGAACTGGCTCGCACGATCATGCAGGCAGCCAAACGTGGAATGGAGGATTGGGCTGGCGGACAGACGCTCCAACAAGCAGGCTTTAAGTCGACGCGAGTTGCCATGTTTGACCGTCTGAATCAACAGCGCGGCCAGACCGGTCTAGCCCCGCGGCGCCAACTGCCCCTGTCTGTGAAGACTCGACTTGGTTATGACTCGGTGACGGTTGAGGGATGGGTCGAGGTGCTTTTGAGGGAACAACCGGCCGTGCTCTCGCTTCATGGACGAACGCTCCGGCAAATGTATCGAGGTACGGCGGACTGGTCGGCGATAGCCCGCGCTGCGGCACTGGTGAGAGGAACGGGAACATTGATATTAGGGAACGGGGATATTCAGAGCCTTGACGACATTGCGGGACGAATTCGTGAAGCGGGGGTCGATGGAGTATTGGTCGGGCGGGGTGTGCTTGGCGCGCCGTGGTTCTTTCGTTCAAAAGAGCAGGCCCGTATGCGAACCCGTGGTGCGAATGGTACCGACGTCGGACAGGATCCCGGCGAGGTTTCGCTGAACGAACGCTTTGCCGTATTGATCGACCATGCGCAACAGTTCCAGGCGCTGGTTGGAGAAAAACAATTCTATCGTATGCGCAAACATCTAGGCTGGTATTGTAAAGGCTTTCCCCATGCCGCCTCGCTTCGCGCACAGATGGTGCGGGTCTCTTCCGTCAAAGAACTCCAGGCTGTGCTCGCAGAGTTTCAAGATCGGCCGGAAACCATAACAGACCTACTCCAGGCCGAATCAGGCGATGAGCCGAGCCTGCTGGTCTCACGATGCAGCTAGTGCTGGCGTCGAGTTCGCCGCGCCGCCGGGAACTTCTGGCACTGTTGGGCCTTTCCTTCGAGGTGTGCCCGTCGGAGTTTCACGAACATCCCACGGTTGGGTTGTCACCGATCGAACAAGTCAAGCATTTCGCTCTTGAAAAGGCGAGATCCGTGGCACGTGTGAGGCCGCAAGCTCTCGTGCTCGGCAGCGATACCGTGATCGATCTCGAGGGGCAACTGCTCGGAAAGCCGGTCGATCTTGCAGATGCACGTGCCATGCTGGCCCGTCTGGCAGGCCGTTCTCATCAGGTCCACACGGCCGTCGTCTTATGCGACCGAGCGCGGCATATTGAATCAGTGGAGGTTGCCACGGCGGAAGTCCGGATGAAAGCGGACATCGAGCGAGCGTATGAACAGTATCTTGCATCGGAGGAATCATTAGGCAAAGCCGGAGCCTATGCGATTCAAGGACTCGGTGGAGATCTGGTGGGACGGATCGACGGCGATTATACGACTGTGGTGGGATTACCGCTGAAGCTTGTGGCTAACCTGCTTCGATCAGCCGGTTATCCTCTTCTCGTGAACGTCGAAGACCTGTATCGACGCAAGCCGTATGCGAACTGGAATCGGTTCGTGGCCTAATTGAAAAGACATGACGGTTGACCTACAATACACGCCATTCATCTGATTGTGCCGGATACTGTAGACCTTGCCATGTCGGCGTTATAAGGGAAGGCATGACTGTTCCAAAACGGATTGCGTCGCTGTTGGGCCTGATCGGAGTCCTTGCGGCAGGCAACAGTGGTGTATGGGCGATCGATGTCAATCTGTCGTCAGACGAGGCGCACAAAACGCTGGAGATCGGGCGAATTCCGATGGAAAAAGCCAATTCGCCGGAAGACGTGAAGAAAGTCCTTCAGCAAGCCTCCTTGACGACTCGCGTGGGGGCCGACCCGGAAAAAGAACCTTGCGGTGCCAGCGCAGTCCTGCGCACCAAACGGTATCGACTGGAAGCCTTTGGTCGCCAAGAGGCGGCAGAATCGAAGAAGCGGAAGACGGACGTACGCATGCCCGAGGAGTTCATCCAGAAAGTGATGGGCATGCCCAACATGGAAATGGAAGTGCAGCTGTGCGGCGATGATGAGTATTTCGCCGAGGGCGCATTGATTGAGTTGCAGCAAGGATCGAAGCGGATCAAGCCGATCGACATCGGCAAGGCGGAACGGGGGCGCAAGAACGAAACGAACGGTCCAACCTTCCGATCCCGGTTCACCGCGGTGTTTGCGTATGAACAGTTTGATCCCAACGCCGCGTCGGTGTTCGTCGTCAATCTGCAAGACGGAAAAGAGATCAGGATTCCTGCCGACTTCTCCAAAGTGAAGTAAGCTCCTTTCATCCCCAGTCCTTCTTCCGGGGAGGTCTCATGGCGAGGTAGTACGGGTGTGTGGCCCTTGCGGAGGCCCGGGATGTGCTCTTCCCAGACATGCTGCCGAATCCGATTCCATTGGTTGTCGCACAGGCACAGCATGCCGATGAATTATATGGCTGTGCGTTATAAATACAGCTATTTTGAGATAGGTCCTAGTTTCTTGGTAAGGCTCATCCATAGGAGCTAACTTCCACAGTCTTGGTGCAATAAGCGAGGAGGATAGTATCCAAGGGTCTCGATTTTATTTTGCGGATGCTTGTGTTGATGGCCTATTGAGAGAACTAGGGAAGGTCTGATTAATTGACGTTTCCGCTCAGAAATTCGTTCCGAAGCTGGTCACCCCGACAAATTCGGGGAGCACCCCCGGTTGGAGAGCCGGTTCGTGGAGTACATCCACCGTCCGATGGCCAGGGGCGAGCCTCCAGACACACGTCCCCTACGTCTCTGCCAAGAGCCGCCGTCGCGCCACGTACAGATTCGCTAACCCGCAGCTGATCTGAAGCCAGTGGGTGTTCTTCGCCAGCCCCCGATAGCGGACTTTGGCCCACCCGAAGATCCGTTTGATCACCAAGAACGCATGCTCCACTTTCACCCGTACTTTCGATTTCGTGCGGTTCCGAGCTCGCTCCTCCTCACTCAGTGGCCGATGGCGATGGGCTTTCGCCTGCACGAAGCTCTTGGCCTTGGGCGCGTGTTGACGAATGACGTCGCGGTGTCCACTGTAGGCCGCATCACCCCACACCCGAGTCTCTTGGCCATGCAGCAACTCTGGTAACACCTGGCTATCATGCACATTCGCGGCGGTCGCGGCAACCGCGTGAATCAGCTTGGTCTGGCTGTCCACGCCAATATGCGCTTTCATGCCGAAATACCACTGGTTGCCCTTCTTCGTCTGATGCATCTCGGGATCCCGCTCCTTCGTACGATTCTTCGTCGAACTGGGCGCGCTGATGATCGTGGCATCGACAATGGTGCCTCGACTTACCTGCAAACCCTGCTTGGTCAGATACTCCCCAATCCGAGCAAAGAGCTGTTTCCCCAACTCGTGAGCCTCCAGCAGATGCCGAAACTTGCATATCGTCGTCTCATCGGGCACGGGCTCACGGCCCAGATCAATGCCCACGAACTGCCGCATGGCCCGCGAGTCATACAACGCCTCTTCGACCGCCGGATCCGACAGATTGAACCACTGTTGCAGACAATGCAGGCGCAGCATGCGCTCGATCCCGACCGGCGGACGCCCCGGCCCGTCGGCCTTGGGGTAGACCGGCTCGATCACCGCCACCAATTCCGCCCAGGGCACCACGCGATGCATTTCGTCGAGGAACCGCTCTCGGCGGGTGGATTTGCGATATTGCTCAAATGGGATTTCTGCAAAGGTCTGTTGGTGCATGGATGCGTCTCCCGTTCAGTGCCGCATTCCTCATAGCACATCACCAAGGGGGAATAAATCAGACCTTCCCTAGAAAGAACGCTAGCCCACAATATTCATGACAGTTCGTCGCGAAATTGCGGAGTCGCCAAGCGAGACGAGCGCGCGGAGCCGCGAGGAAGGGAGGCAGACTTGAAAC
>JBKKBQ010000227.1:0-6142 GCA_046714015.1 Nitrospira sp. | reverse complement strand
GACTGAGGCTGCGGTGGAGTGTCTCGGGAGTGCTCGTAGCGGTAGCAGCAAGAACCGTATCCGGACTTTCTTTCATGAGCATGACAGACCTCTCTCACGGGGCAGTAGGTCTGACTGATCCGGTACGGAAAGATCTATGGAATGGAAATGACATTGCACAACGAAGCCTCCTGTTGGAAGGGTTAGATTCCCAAAAGGCCATGTACCGCTGTACATGATCTCCCGGGCTTTTATCCCTCCGTGGAGCCTCGTTATGCGAGACCGAAAACTCTTGGACCAGACGCTCCTTCGTCCAGAAAGAAGGCAGCCGGAACCCTAGTTTTCCTTTTGGACCAATTTTCTGAAATCTTATTAACTTGTCATACCAATGTCAAGGTCGCTAAACGCATACCCACCTCTTCGAAATTTCTCCTCTGTCCCAGCGCCATGTGCAGTGTAGGTGGCACTGCTTCAGGATCTGTCATTCCTACCTCGTCCCTTTTGAACAATTGTGCTAGGATTCCCGACCGTGCGTTCGCCCAATCAGATCCACATTGTCTCAGCCTGAATGCCATGACGCCTCCCGTTCCCTCGCCCGCTTCGGAATATCGCTTTTTACTCCTCATGATCCCCTCGTTGTTCATTCTGTTTCTCGCCGTCGGCCTGTTTGAATTCAGTTCCAACATCACGGTGGACAATTTTCATAATCTCACCAGCCGACTCATGCACCGGGCGTCAGAAGCGTCGAAGGAATCCCTCGATCCTGCCCATTTCCTCGTGGAGGTCAAATCCCGATATATCTGGCTCACAACGGTCGTCGTCGCGCTGGTGGCCGGGCTCTATGCCTTGATCGTATGCGGGATGATCATCTTCCAGTCTCATCTTCGACCGCGGCTGCTGGTCGTCACACTCGTCGGACTCTTCTTCGCCTCAGTCGGGGTGGCCTTTATCTGGGCGCTCGATGATACTCATGCGCTCTATCGAGCAGTCTTCAGCTTCAGCTATGAGAACCTGCGTCAGGCTGGGCCTCAACGGATCAGTGAGCATCTCTTGCATTACGCCCTGGTGGTGGTGTCCATCGTCAATGTCCAAGCCATGGTCGTACCAGTGGTGGCTCTGCTCGCAGCATGTAGTACACTCGCGCCGCCGATGGCGGGTCATCAGCCTGATCCTGCATTCTATGCGTTGCAGATGCGCCGCCTGAAAGAAGTGTTGGCCACATCCTCAGCGATTCTTGTTGCGGGAGTGTTGCATATGGGAGCCTGGCTCCGGTGGCCGGCGGCATTGATCGCCGACAAGGATGCGCATGAAGCTGTACTCGGTACCGCATTAGCCATCACCCTGTTTTGGGGTGTGACCTTTACGTTGATGTTGGTCTCCACGTACCTTCCCGCAGCTCTGGTCCTAGCCAAACGGGCAGAGGCTCTGCTGCAAGGTGGTTCATCTCCACAATTCGTGCCGGAGCCGGATGAATGGCTCAAGAACCACGGATTGTTCTTGTCATTGCAGGACCATTTGCCCCAATTCGGACTCATGCTCGCTCCTCTCCTTGCCAGCCCCTTGAGCTCCCTGCTGCTCGCCCCGCTGACGCCGACAGGCTAGCGAGGGTCTGCTCTCCTCCAATCCGTTACGATTCACGCGGGTGTAGGGGTGTAGGGGTGTAGGATGGTAAACGACTCACAAACACTCTCGTTACCGGCAGGCGAAGTGGCAGTATTCGATTGGAGTGGGAGGCGCACTCAAGACCATCGCGATCGCTTCTTGTTCGTACCCGATAGCTTCTAGATCTTTTTGCGCGCGGGTGAGTTCCTCTTCAGACAGGTAGGCGACGGTGTCCGGAATGCCGTTGTTTTTCAGTGAACACAGGATTGCGCCTAAGGCTTCCCGTTCTTCCGTTGGGATATTGGTACCTAACGGAAACTCGATCCGGCGGCGATGGGGACTCTCGAAGGTTTCGTTCAACGCCCTGATGGTCTTCAGCACAAGTTTGTCTTGCTCCCAGGCTTCCAATTTCGGCCCGGCGGAGGGATGGGTGGCCAGCAGGTCCATGAGCGTGATGACATTGGTGCCTAGTGATCGTCCAACGAATTCTCGCTGTGGCTCCAGGGTCGCCTGTTTCATCCCCAGATGTTTGGTCACGGCCTCGACCAACGCAAAGTTGATCATGAAGTTGTATTGCCCACCGAACTGGCCGTAACAGGGCTTCTCCGGATCGTTCAAGACTTTCATGTCGGCAGTCCCGGCATCGAAGGCGCTGAAGCCGATGGCATCGGGGGCCAGGAGCCGTTTTGCCTCTTTCAGCGTCGCAAAGGCGCCGACGTTGACCGGCACCAAGACTTCTTGGTCGATGGACTGGAGGAATTCGACGATGGTTTTCCGGTAAGGCAGGTCTTTCCATTCGACCTTGCGATACTCTTTTTCCCAAACCAGTTCATCGAGAAACGGAGGGAACGTCTTGAGCACATCCAGATCCTTCTCCTGAAACGCCCGGACGAACGCCGACCAATCTTGAATCGTGGCATGGAGCGACTCGCTCAGATTGGGACGGAGATACTCTTCTTCGACCTCGCCGCCATGTTTGGCCAACAATTTTGTCGGCAGATCGTTCCACAGCTCGTTACAGATGATCCGGTCGACGGTCCCATCGGCCACGTTTGTCATCTGCTCAACCGATCCGCAATGAGTGTCCAGGCGATCCCGATGTCCTGCCAGGTCCGGATGAGCCAGAGCCCCGGCCAACACCGACTCTTCCCAATCGACCATGAGATATCTCACACGCGGATAGACCGTGCCTTCTTTGTCGAGCACCGTGAGATGACTGAGGAAGCAGGCTGCAAGGTTGCCGTTGCCCGGCCCAAGCTCCAGAATGGTGAGGCGAGACTCGCTGGACAAGCGTGACTGGCGTGGCAGTTGCGAGGAGCCAGTCGAAGGCGTCTCGCCTGTCCCGCGTTTCACACTCTTCTCGCGCCGCGTGACCCGCTCGAAGTAATCACCCGCCAGCGCATGGGCGAGCCGAAAGTCTGCGGAGGCGAAGGTTTGATAGTACGATCGAAGCTTATCCCCGCGCAGTCCATAGAAGAGCTGGTTGAGATGGGTCTGCCACTGATCGAGCGGTCTATAGTCCCCAATCAACTGGGGAAGGGCGTCAGCATCTTGCAACATGTCGTTCCGTCACCGATGAGGGGGTTCGATGAATAGTCCTTTGGTGGCCGAGATCCTAACAGATGGTTGGAAAACGCCGCAACGGGCACTTGCTCGCTGATTTCTTGACAGCTTCCCCTCGACAGGTGTAGCAGACAGAAATGGTGACTAGCGGACCCCAGCTGGCAGGCATTGTGATGGTGACCGCTCTCCTGTGGAGTTCAGCAGCGGCAGGCGATGAACGCCCGCTCACGGAGAATGTACCGATGTCAGAGTTCCAAAACCACACAGAGGACGTCAAGGCCTACGATTTCGATGCTCCTCCCCAGGGCATGTTTCGCTCCATCGTCATGGCCGAAGATTTTGAGGAACGTCTGGGCTTTCTTCGAACCCACGAAATCGTGCCGGTCCAACCGACCGAACGATTTCGAGCGGATGTGGCCGCCATTTTTATCGTGTTCTCGCTGCATCAACACTATCAGGGCTTCAACATCTTCGGCCGATGCCTGCCGGAGACCCTGTCCGGTATGGTACCAGGAGCAGTTGTGAGCGAGGACGTCGTCCATGTAGCCTTGGAGGACGATAGTGGCTATCTCAAGCTGTCCCCTCCTCACGGAGGCTGGCGCCCCGGTCACTACAAAGTGGAAATTCACGCCGGTGAGCAAGTCAACGAGATGAGCCTCATGGGCACGATGCGGTTCACCGTGGTCGCTCCGAAGAATTAACCGCGCAGCTCTTGCGTCTTGTTTGACGCTCTTTCGACCATCCGTTAGAATGCGCCCGTGATCACACCCTTCGCAAACCGCTGCCGGAGCCCTCGGTCGTCATGACGCCATCCAGGCCCAATTCAAATCCTTGGGCCTCTGTCATCATCCCGATCAAGGATGAGCGAGAGAATCTGTCACCTCTCATGGCGAGCCTGCTAAAGGTCATGGATTCGCACGAGCTGTCGCGCTCGCGCCCGTACGAAATTCTCTTCGTGGACGATGGGAGCAGCGACGGCAGCAGCAACGAACTGGACCGCTTAGCTCGCGAGCATTCCCAGGTACGGGTGTTTCACTTCGACCGAAATTACGGCAAGACCTGCGCGCTTGATGCGGGCTTTCGGCAATCGTCGGGCGAGATCATCGTCCAAATCGACGGCGATCTCCAGCAGGACAGCGAAGATATTTTGAAACTCCTCCCCTTCACCGGCTCCCACGACCTGGTCTGCGGATGGAGGCAACAACGACAGGACGGTTTGGTGAAGATGATCTCCTCCCGGATTGCGAACCCTGTGCGAAACTTTTTCACTCACGACGGTGTCCATGATACAGGCTGCCCTCTCAAGGTCTTTCGGCGCCCCGTGCTGGAACGCATCCGGCTCTTTGAGGGCATGCATCGGTTTTTCCCGGCGCTCGCCATGATGCATGGATTTAGGGTGACCGAGGTGCCGGTCCGGCATTATCCACGCATTCACGGCGTATCCAAATACGGCATGGGGAACCGCCTGTTCAAGTCGCTCTATGATCTGATCGCGGTTCGATGGATGCAGAATCGTGTATTGCGCTATAAATTCCGAGACGAATGACCATCGAACCGGGCTTCGCGATAAGTGATCTGTGATGGGTGATGAGTGAGCGGAAACACTGTAACCACGCATAAAGATCTCGATGTTTGGAAGAACTCGATGGATATCGCAACGCGCGTTTATTCATTGACTTCTCGGTTTCCCATCACCCATCACCCATCAAATTTTTAACCGAATGAGCATCGAAACCATCTGGCTTGGTATCGGCTTCCTCGGCCAAGGACTGTTTTTTGGCCGTTGGCTGGTGCAATGGCTCGCGTCCGAGCGGAATGCGGAAAGCCGTGTTCCTGTCTCATTTTGGTATATGAGCCTCATCGGGGGACTTATCACACTCACCTATGCTATCTACCGTAAAGATCCGGTCTTTATTGCAGGACAAAGCGTCGGTGCATTCGTCTATATTCGAAATTTAGTGCTCATCCGCCGAACAGACCAGGGGAAAACCCCGACCAATTCACCGTCTCAGCAGGCATGATCGGCTCACCAGCCAGCAGTGTTTCAACAGGATCTTCTGCCCACAGGTAACGAACATTTCGACCATGGAACGTACTTCTCATCAACCGATACAACTGCTTCTTCTGCTGCTCCTCTCTGGTCTGCTGTTTTTCACCGGGCTCGGCAGTATGGGCCTGACCGATCGCGACGAAGGCCGCAATGCCGAAGCCGGGCGGGAAATGTTCGCCTCCGGCGACTTGATCACCCCGACCTTTAATGGAGAACTGCGCGTCGCAAAGCCGGTCTTCGTGTATTGGCTGATGACGCTGTCCTACCACGTCTTCGGCGTGAGCGAGTTTGCGGCGCGGGCCCCCTCAGCCCTATTCGGGGTCGCGTTGATCGTGATGCACTATCTGTTTCTCACCCGGCTGCGTGGCCCGACCATCGGCCTGTACGGGGCCCTGATGGTGCTGTTGAACATCGAGATGCTGGCGCTCGGGCGCATGGCGATTACCGATAGCGTCTTGATCTTCTTCACCACCCTGTCGCTCTACGGATTTTGGCTCGGCCTCCATGAACCAGGTCGAGGGCGCCATTGGATCTTGGCCTTTTATGCCGGTATGGCCTTGGCGACCTTGACCAAAGGGCCGGTGGGATTCGCCGTTCCGCTGATCACTGGTCTCTTGTATCTCGCTGCCACCCGACAATGGCTGGTGTTTTGGCAGAGAGGCGCGCCTATCGCCGGCACGTTGCTCTTCGTTATCCTCGCCGGTCCCTGGTATGCCGCCATGTTCCTCCTCCATGGAGATGCGTATTCTTCCCAAGCGAAAGTCCACACGGTGGGGCGATTCCTCGCTCCGATGGAGGGTCACGGCGTGGGCTGGTGGTTTTACTTTCCGGTTCTACTGCTGGGCTTTTATCCCTGGAGCGCATTCCTACCGGTGGGGCTTTATCGAGCCTATCAGAGCTGGCGAGCATCCCGCGCGATGGTGAGCGGTAGACAGGACTCGCTTGAAT
>JBKKBQ010000226.1:0-10152 GCA_046714015.1 Nitrospira sp. | reverse complement strand
GTCGAGCTCGACATCGAGTATGTGGGGTGGAGTCTGAATAGAAACCTCGATGTCCGTCTATCAAACGGAGCGACCATTCCACAGCCTCAACAGTGGAAGAACGTGGCGGTGATCGCACTCGGAACCGAGTATCGATGGCTGAAACCGCGGTGGTTGCCGCAATGGGAGATCGCAGCTCGGTCCGGCTACACGTACACGGAGGATCCAGTTCCTGATAGGACCTTTAATCCAGGCATCATTTCGTTGCCCGCTCATACCTTATCCCTTGGTGTGGGCTTTCTGTGTAAGGGCGGTGGGCGATTTATGGGTCTGATCCCTTGCAGTGGAGAGTCCGCCTTGTGGCCGAAAGGAATCGGGCTCGACCTTGCCTATCAGGAATGGTTCTACGAATCGCGCAATGTCGTCGGAAACCTGAATCCGACCGTCGACGGGACGTACCACGCCTTCGTCCATTTGGGCACGTTCAGTTTCCGCTATCTCTTTTAGGCCGATCAATATTATTTGCCAGCGTCTGTCGGAGATTCGTAATCGTCCCGATACTAAGCCCCGCCTCCCGCAACGCTTCGTCGCTGGCTGAAGCCAGCTTGTCCAGACTGCCGAACCGGCTTAAGAGCTGAGTGCGCCGAATCTCCCCGATCCCGATCACCTGGTCTAATTTGGAGCTGACCAGCGATTTTCCGCGTAGCTTTCGATGGAACGTGATCGCAAAGCGATGGGCTTCATCGCGAATGCGTTGGAGCAGATGGGTGGAGGGAGATTGCGGCTTGAGCACGATCGGGTTCTTTCTCCCCGCCAGGAAAACACGCTCCTCCTTGTCACCGCGGGCCTTGGCCAGCCCAAGGATCGGCAGCCCCTGTCGTCCGGCCTCTTTGAGCCCCTCCAGCGCGGCAGCCAGTTGGCCTAACCCGCCGTCGATCAGAACCAGATCCGGCTGGGCCAGGTCCTCCTCTCGCCCATAGCGACGTATGACTACCTCCTTCATGCTGGCGAAGTCGTTGGCCCCCGTGACCGTTTGGATCTTGAACCGCCGATAATCCGCCTTCTTCATCTGTCCGTCTTCCCACACGACCATCGAGGCGACTGATTGGTTGCCCATCGTATTCGAGATGTCGAACCCTTCAATCCGGCGTGGAGCCTGTTCCAGCCGCAGCAACCGTTTCAACTCTTCACTGGCTTGCCGGTCACGTTCCTCGTCGCGTAAGTGATCGGCGACCGCGGCGGCGGCATTTTCCTCGGCTAAGAGCACGAGCTGATGCTTGGCGCCCCGCTCCGGCGAACGCACATGAACGGATTCTCCCCGCTTGTCTGAGAGCCATTGTTGTAACAGTGCAGCATCTTCGAGCTCGGTCGGGACGAGGACTTCTCTGGGCGGCTGCCCGTCCTTGTTGTAGAACTGCTCGATCGCGGATCGGACAAGTTCCTCGTCCGACGCATCAGCCGACTGAGGCCAGAAGAAGTCTTTGCGTCCGATCAGATGCCCTCCACGCACGAATAGGATCTGGAGATCGACTGCTGCCCCTTGTCGTGCCAAACCGATCACGTCTTGATCCGTTGCCGAGGTTTGCGTGATCCGCTGCTTTTCCAACATCCGTTCGATCTTGAACAGGCGGTCACGCAGTCGGGCTGCTTCCTCGAACGCTTCCCGCTCCGCCGCCGCTTCCATGCGGGCACGGAGGTCGTCCAGTAACTCGCGATCCCGGCCCTCCAGAAACTGGCGAACCTGTTTGACGATCTGATGGTACTCCTCCTTCGACTGATTGCCGGTGCAGGGTGCCATGCACCGCTTGATCTCAAATTCGATGCAGGCGCGGTCGGCAGTCCCGTCGATGTCGATCGTGCACGTGGCGAGAGGGAAGACGTGTTTGATGACTTTCAGCGTCTCGCGAAGAGCGTTCGCCGGGGTATAGGGGCCGTAGTAGAGGGCTCCGTCTTTTTGCACGCGGCGCACGATCGAGAGTCGGGGAAAATCGTCTTTGATAGGCAGCCGCACGTAGGGATATTGCTTGTCGTCCCGCAGCACGATGTTGAAGCGGGGTTTGTGGCGCTTGACCAGGTTACTCTCAAGAATCAGGGCTTCCAGCTCCGATCGAGTTACCATCGTCTCGACGTCGGTGATGTGGCTGACCAGAAGACTGGTCTTGAGGCTATGGTCTGCGCCCTTCTGGAAATAGGATCGAACGCGGTCGGCGAGCACCGCGGCTTTTCCGATGTATATGATCTCCGCCTGGGCGTTCTTGAACAGGTAGACGCCGGGGCTATCGGGCAGATGGGCGAGTTTGGACTGGAGTGGAGGGGTTTCGTGCATGGTTCATGGTGAATGGTTAAGGGTTAATAGGTTAGCCTTTCTGCGCTGGCGTCGTTAGTTGCTTCAGAGCCTGATCGTACCGTTCCATAAGCATTTGCCCGTTCTCTTGCGATAATTGGTTGATGCCCATCGCGTAGTCCAGGTGAGGCATCGTTTCACGTCCTTCACGACGGCATCGATACAGAGCTTGAAGATACTCGGTACTATACTGCGAGTAGAAACCTTCGATCATGTTTGCACAGACCGATTCAGATGCCCGCAACATCTGCCCACGAAGCCATTTGAAACCAACCATAAAGGCACGCGAGTCTTTCTCAATGCTCAAAGCTAACGCAAAAGCAGGTTTGAAAGACAGGCATATCTTCGACTCGTTCTACTTTCCTCTTTTCCATATTTTCTTGGCTCTTTGTATTTCCTATCGTCTACCCTCACCCATCTACCATTATCCATCAACCATCGCCCATCGACTCTTTCATCTGAGCGATAGCACGAATGACGGACTCAGTGTACCCCTGGCGACTTCAGCCACCGCTCCCTTCATCGTGAGACTAAAGTCCGCTGCCACATCGATATTCAGCATCCCTCCCGGCATCTTCACGGTGACAGGGCTCTTCACCAGTCCCAGGCGAACCGCGGCGCTGGCTGCAGCACAGGACGACGAGCCGGAGGCCTGCGTCTCTCCGGCGCCTCGCTCCCAAATCAGAATGAAGATTTCGTTACGTCCGGTTGGCACTGCGAGCTGCACGTTCGTCCGTCTAGGAAACAGCCTGTGGTGTTCCAGGGCCGGCCCAAGCGCCAAAAGTTCGCCCCGTGACCATGATTCTCCGGCTGGCTTGAAGACGACGCAATGGGGATTGCCCACGCTCACGCCGGTGAAAATCAACGAGCGGCCTGCAGCGTCGATCGGCTGCTGAATCAACTCAGGCACATCAAGTGAACAGGGGAGAGCATCCGGCTTGAACGTGGCGATCCCCATCTCGACGGTCGCAGCGGCTGCGTCGCCATGCCGGTCTACGTGCAGGTCAATACTGACCAGTCCGCCCCTTGTCTCAACTGTGAATCGCTTTTTCTTCGTCTTACCGGTTGCGTGGAGATAGCGCGCAAAGATCCTGAGGCCGTTTCCTGATTTTTCCGCCTCACTGCCGTCTGGGTTGAAAATACGTAAGCCGAAGTCAGATTTCCTTGACGGAACCAACGCCAAAATCCCGTCGCTGCCGAGCCCCCAGTTCCGATCACAAATCGCTTTGATGGTTTTTGGCGTCAGCTTGAACGTCAACTCTTTGGGGTCCATCACGAGATAATCGTTACCAAGCCCGTGTCCTCGAAAAAACCCGTTCTTCATGCCAGTCTCCCGGTGAAAGCGGTTGAATTGATAGAAGTTTCTAGCTAGTGAGGGTACTGGGTCAAGAGTCATCGGTCAACAGTCAATAGTCATTGGCGAGGGCTAATGACGAATGACTCATGACCAATGACTGTTCTTACGCGATTTTTACGCTGGCCGGCCGTTCGATCAGCTCGATTTCGTAGCCGTCTGGGGCATTGATGAAGATAAACCGACTGCCGGAAGAAGTTTTTGTGGGGCCATCAGTGATCTTAACGCCTTGCCCATTGAGCGAGGCGATCGTTTCGTCGAGGCTTTCGACTTGAAAGGCCAGATGAACGAGATCTTCCTGAACTTTCACCGGGCCACTTGGGGGGAAACTGGTCAATTCAATCAGTTCGTCGCTATTGGCGACCTTCAAGAAGGCGAGGTGTGATCCACGAGGAGAAGTCTTCCGCTCAATCACCTCCAGGCCCAATATGGTCGTGTAAAACCGGATGGTCTCGTCCAGGTCGCTGACCCGCATGCGGGTGTGGAGGAGCTTGTTGACTCGCATAGGCACTCCAAATGGTCAATGGTGAATGGTTAATGGGCGATGATTGACAGGGTAACATCCGGCAAAAGCCTTCCGTCTTCATTAATCATCGACCATCACCCATTCCTAACCATCAACCATTCTCATGTAACCCTTGCTGGCCCTACCGTCTTACGCAGGAGTATCTCAGTATTCCCAGGGATCAGGAAGTTGGGCATGGGGCCGATTTCTTGATACCCATGCTTCTTGTAAAAAGCTCTTGCTGATTCGTTAAAGTCGGATACACAGGCAAAGAGGTTCTTGGTCCTCTTAAAGACGAGCTCCTCGATGTGCCGCAATAACTGCGCGCCGATTCCCCTCTGACGAGCCCAGACGGCCACCCCCAAGAGCTCCAGATAGTCGCCCAGGAGAAACTTCTGCTTCACGATGGTGACGCCTGCCACTTGCCCATCAAGTTCCGCCACATAGCAGTCTCGCCCCTGCGGAGTCGGACAAAAGATGCGGTTCCAGTCGTCCTTCCCATAGCCAAGCGTCTTCCAAGGATCGGAATCTCCGAGCAGTTGGACGACGGACTCACGATCGTCTGCCTGCATGGTTCTGATCACAAGGTCGGTCATCGGCTCGCGGGTTTACAATTCAACAGCTCGCTAACGGTCATGGGTTGGAGTCCTTTCCCGGGCAGGATATCCGAGGTGAGTTGTTCGATCACTTTCCGGGTTTGTTTCCCTTTGCCGTTCGCGTGGAAGACAATGATGCTCCCTGGTTTGGCACGCTTGGCGACTCTGGTAAGAATCTGCTCGGCAGAAAGTGTGGGGTCCGGATCACCTGATTCGACATTCCATTGGATGAATTGTAGACCAAGCAGCTGCACCACCGCGACGGTCACGTCGTTGTATTCTCCGTACGGTGGCCGAAACAACGTCGCCTTATGGGCGTAGTGTTCCTGCAGCACTTTGACGGGGGCAAAGATCTCCACGCGTTGTTCGTCGGCATTGTGTATGGGCAGATGGGCATGGACGTCACCATGCGTCCCGATCTCAAAAAAACCCATGCCCAGCAGATGGTCCACTTCCGGTTCATGTTTGGAGATCCACTTGCCGGACATGAAGAATGTGGCGGGGATACGGTGTGTGATCAGATAGTCCATTAACGGCTGATCGTAGCCGGACCCCTTCCGCACGGGACAGAGATCGAACGTCAATGCGATGCCCGGGCACTGTGCTGGGCCAGACTTGACGACCTGGGCAACACTGCCTGTTGGAATAAACGGCACAAAAGTCGCAGCTGACAGAACGCCGAGCAGCAGGCGTTTTAGAACGTGTCGTCGCATAATTGCTAGTATACCTGAACTAGTAGAGAAGAATTGACCCTTTACGTTTCGGCTGTTACGGTGTGATCTATGAACCTGCCCTCCTGGGAAATCGGCCGAGCGTTGGGAATTCCGATCCGTGTCCATGCCTCATGGTTTCTAGTCTTTCTCCTGGTCACCTGGACTCTCTCGACCGGCTATCTTCCGGAAAGTTTGCCCGGGCTCACCCCCGAGCGTTATTGGGCCATGGGTGGCATCGCAGCGGTGCTGTTATTTCTCTCCGTGCTCTTGCATGAGCTCGGCCATTCCTACGTCGCGTTGTATTATCGCATCCCGATTGAAAAGATCACGTTGTTTATTTTTGGCGGTGTGGCGCACATGCGGAAGGAAGCCCCGACACCCCGCGCGGAATTCCTCATTGCGTTGGCCGGACCGGCGGTCAGCTTTGTGATCGGTGGTCTCTGTTTTGTCTTTGTGGAGTTGGCCGAGGCGATTCAAAGGCAACATGGTCTCCAGGGGTGGATCATACTCGGGGCCTTGCTGGGCTTCGTCAATATTCAACTCGGGCTCTTCAATATGATTCCTGGTTTTCCGCTGGACGGTGGGCGAGTGTTACGTGCGGGATTGTGGGCCTGGGGAAACGACTTTTATCGGGCCACTAAACAAGCCGCAGTGGTCGGCCTTGCGTTTGGATTGATACTTGGACTGGTCGGCCTTGTCGTGATGTATGGAGCCGTGAGCGGCGGATTGCCTGGGTCAGTGGCATCCAACGGCGGGTGGATGCTCGTCATCGGCTTGTTTCTCTTCGCCGCGGCGCTGGCGAGTCGTCGTCAAGCCGTCATCGGTCAGTCACTGGCGACGGTCCCTATTCGGGATTTAATGGTAACGGCGGTCACCTCCATCCCATCGCATTGCACGTTAGATGAGGCGGTGAACCAGTACTTCCAGGCGTATGGCTACGGCGGTTTTCCGGTGGTGGAGGATGGGCGGCTGGTGGGACTGGTCACCGTTTCCGGGATTCAGGCCGTCCAGCCAGCCCTCTGGTCTTGGCGCCGGGTTGAACAGGTGATGCGCCCACGTTCGGAATCGTTAGTGATTGAGCCGGACATTCCTGCGATTCATGCTATGGAGCGCATGGCCCGTGAAAGATGGGATCGATTGGTCGTCATGCAGGACGGGAAAATTGTCGGACTCGTCACCCATTCAGCCATCGTCCACTTTCTGCAGCTGAGGAATTCTTCCCGCCGATAATCAAATCATTGGTCATTCGTCATGGGTCATTGAGCAATGACTGGCCATCCCATCCCATCTTGTCGTATCTTCGCTATGCGTAATGACTAGTGACCAATTACCGGTGACGCCATTTCTATTCTACCGACCGATCACCCGTCCGCTCGGGCCACGGAAATATTTTGCGCGATGGCCACCCGAATGAGGTGGACAACGAGAAGGAATCCGTACACGACGCAGAAGAACTTGAACGTCACACGGTAGAAATCCATCAGTAGGACGGGCAAGCAGAGGGCAAAGAGCAAACTGGCGATCAAGGTCGCAAACGTCAGCCGGCGGCAGAATTCGTAGGACGGTTCTTTCCCGATCGGTTTTAACGCCCGCGCATATCGCTCAGCGCGCTGGATGCGAGCCTCCTGAAGCGCCGCGTCCGTCGGCCCCCAATAGCGGATGCGGAAATAGCCATACACAATGAATAACCAGGGGAGGGACCACAGAGGCCAATATAGGTACCCCGCATAATTATCTTGGCTGATGAGCGTCGCGTAAGACGGCGCATAGATCAGTCCGAGCACGAGCGGAAGGACCCGTTCATCGGTGGGGCGCTCTCCTTCAGGCCCGCCATGAACCAATTCTCGTTCGAACAACGGATATCCATATTTCAAGATGACCAGCGCGATGGCGGCGCTCATCGTCTTATCCGGGATATATCGCACGCAGTTTTGGAACCAATTGACGAGATACCAGCTGATACTTTCGCTCCAGCTCAATCCCAAGGTGGCCTCCAGGTACGACTGGACCACAGCCTCCCAGTGCGCAATCCGCAGGCTGAGGGATTCGGCGACTTCCGGGTTCAAGGCAAAGATGGCACGTTCGTGAAGCGCGGACTGAACCAGCGTACCCGGGATACTCATGACCACTGCGCCTGCCAAGCCGAAACTCAATAAGAACCACGTATGGGCCAAGCCCGAACTTTTGCCGGTGCTCACGTATTTCAGAAAGCTCGGCTGGCGCGCCAACATCCCCCAAAATAAGGCTCCTGTCATATTGACCAGCGACCAGGGGAAGATGAGCACATCGGCTGTGGCTTCGGGGAAGAGCAACCAATTCACCACGGAGTTCGACAGGAGCGCCACGATAGCACCCCACCATGGGCCAAGCAGGATCGCTACCAGGGCTGTGCCGGTCATGTCTAAAAAGAGAATGCTCTCCAAGTGCAGACTGAGCGTCAGACCGACATAGTTGAGAAGAATTCCTGCCGCCACAATGACGCCGGTTTCATAGAGCAACAGGTAAGATGACCCGCGCAGCGGTTTCGAGGAAAAGAAGTCGACGCTCGGCGTTGGTGCGGTGGTGGAGCGTTCCGGTTGGGAGGCTTGTTTCTTTTCTTTCTTTGAAGAGACGCGCTGCTGAATGTCCAACAGCTTTTCCATGACGGTGAGGAGCGCGGCAATGAATCCCGCGAGCGTTCCCCCCAGCATCATGAGTTCTTTGCCGTATTCTTCAACCATGCGAATGGCTCCAAATATTGCCGGAAGCCATTTTATCGAGGAAGGAGATGTCGGGCCAGCAAAAGGCCGGAAGTTGCACCGGCTGTCAATCGCGGGTTGATGGGAAGAGTTGTCGAACAGGTGAAAGGGTACTAAGTGCCTGAGTCTCCTAGGCACCATCGGTCGTTGCTTGTCGCAGACGGGCCCGCTGTTGAAGTTTGTGCGCGATGATGCCGCCGACAAGCAAAAGCCCGGCGGAATAATAGACCCACAGCAACAGGAGCACCACTTCCAGCAACGAACCGTAGAGCCGAGCATACACGGTGGCATAGTCGCTATAACTGATGAATATCACCTTAGCCGAAACCCAGAGCAGGCCGAAGGTCAGAGCGCCGGCCATTGCGGCTCGCCACCGGGGGCGACGGCGAGGAACCAGACGGTACAACAGGCTGACCGTCAGGAATGCCAGAGCAAAGGGTAGGGTGTAGTTCAGATGAAAATCATGGGCAGCCAGCGCCACGAGATCGAGCCCCCAGAGCCTGGGTGCGTAGGCAGTTAAAAAAGTGATGGTTTGTGTGCCGACATACGCGATAAGCAGCAGAAGTCCGGTGGATCCGACCAGCGCGATGGAGATCGCCGTGGAAATCAGCGGATGGCGCTGTTGCGTGCTTTCAAAGACCACGTTGAGGGTATAGTCCAACTCATAAAAGACGAGCCCACCGAACCAGAAGAACGACAGAAAGACAACCCAGCGCACGCTTTCCAACACGCTGATCCGATGAAGCTCCTCAGCCAGCCGTTCCCCCAATGACGGCAAAAAGCCCTTGAGGAAGCTCAACATGACCTGCTCGCCGATGACCTCCTGACTGACGAAGAAGCTCACCCCGTACAGGAGAAGAAACGCGAGGGGAAAAAGCGAAAGCAGGGAGAAAAAAGCCAGCGATGCCGCGAGGCTGGCACAGCCCTGCCGTAAGAATGTCTTCAAGACATCAAAAAGGAAGCGGAGGACGTTCATGAGGTCTCACATGCGAATCATTCGCGTATTATGCGCGATGCAAGGGTGAAGCTGGAAGGCTATTGCAGCGGTCTCATTTTAATGTCAATACGGCCTGCATGGCGAGGTTCACGAGCGGATTGGGGTAGATCCCGAAGATCACCACTCCAGCCACTGCACAGGCCAGCACAATGGAGAGCGTCGGCGACATGACCAATCGAGGCGCGACGCCCATGGCCTCATCCGGCTCACGCATGTACATCACCATCACCAGTCGAAGATAGAAATAGGCCGACACGGCGGCAAAAATCAGCGCGATGACCGCCAACCATGTCATGCCGGCTTCCACGGCGGACATGAAGACGTACAATTTCCCAATGAACCCCGCGGTCGGAGGAATGCCTGCCAACGACACCATGAAGAGCAACATGAGCAACGCCGCCACAGGATGGCGTTTGGACAAACCGGTGAAGTCCTCGATCTCTTCTCCTTCAATCCCGTCTTTGCGAAGCATGGCGACAATAGCGAACGCGCCGAAGGTCATGAACGTGTACAGCGCAAGATAGAGTAGTACGCTCGCGATACCGGATGAGTTGCCGAGTCGTCCGGCTGCCACCACGCCGATCAAGGCATAGCCGGCATGGGCAATACTCGAGTAGGCGAGCATCCGCTTGATGTTCGTCTGCACCAACGCGACGACATTTCCCAACACCAGCGTGGCGAGACAAAGTAAAAGGAAGATCGCAGACCAGTTGGCTTTCAAGCCGCCCAATCCCTCGATGAACACGCGGAGGAACGCGCCGAAGCTGGCTGCTTTTGATGCCACAGCCATGAACGCGGTGACCGAGGTCGGGGCGCCTTGATAGACGTCCGGTGTCCACATATGAAACGGCACCACCGCGAGTTTGAATCCGAATCCGACCGCGAGCAGAATCGTTGCGAACAATAGCAGAGGATCGTCCAGGCTC
>JBKKBQ010000225.1:0-3463 GCA_046714015.1 Nitrospira sp. | reverse complement strand
GAGCGAAGAGGCGAGGCGTACGCTTCGGTACGTTGAGCCTCTGAGCGATGCGAGAACGCCGCTGGCGGACTTTTTCAGCATCCTGTTAGAGCATGTTATGGATACACACACCACGACCAACACTCCGACTCGTGAAGAACTGAATGCCGAGCTGCTCGAAGTCCCGGAACCGCCGGAGCAGCCCGAATCGCCGCCTCCCCCTGGATTTGAAGACAATGTGGACGTCGCGTTACGGCACATCAAAGGCCGCAGGGGCGGTGACCTTGTCGGCGTCATGCTCGTCGGGTCTGGCGCTCGGAAAGCCCTCACGCTCCACAGCGATATCGACTTGATCGCCCTCGTTAAGGGAGAGGCCGACGGTCACGAAATCCTTCGTGTCGGCGACCGTCTGGTAGATATTCGCTACCATGGATACCAGTCCGTCGAAGAGGACCTCGCGTACTCGCTTCGGCTCCCCTCGCTCCTGCGAAAAGGCAGAATCCTCTACGATCACGACGGCATCTGTGCGAAACTGATCGAAAAGGTCCACCACCGCTTTCGCCAAGGTCCACCACCGGCTTCGATCAACGAACAGATTCGTCTGAAGGCGGAGTGTTATCATCTGCTGGGCAAAACGCAGGATCTCGTGGACAAGCCAGGAACGGCCCACTACCTATTGACGCTGTTATATGAAGATTGTATCTCAGCGTTCTTTCGGTTGAGAGGATTTTGGTTGGTTGCTCCGGTGGATGTTCACCGGTTCATGTTTTCGCGCGAGCCGGAGCTCGCCGACCTGGCCGGACAATTCCTGACGGCCACTACCCTCACGGATCGGCTCAACTTTGGCCGGCAATTTGCCGATCTCGTCTTTAAGGATGTCCCGAATCCTGCTCGCATCGACTGACCAGAGCAGTGCATTCAACCGGTTGCCTCCGCGTAGGCTCCTGTTTCTTCTGCAACGTGAGAGGTACCGTACCTGCCTGTAGACCGATCGACAGGCGCACATTGGCTGTGACCGACGACAAACCAAGGAGCTCTCTTATGGAACTGGGATTCATCGGACTCGGTAAGATGGGGATGAACATGGTGACGCGCCTTCGGCGCGACCAACACCGCGTGGTGGTCTATGACCGCTCGAACGACGTGATCAAACAGGCTGAGAGCCAGGGTTGTATCGGTTCCTCGTCTCTTCCTGATCTTATCGGTAAACTGAGCGCTCCACGTGCCGTCTGGATCATGGTTCCATCCGGCGCCCCCACGGAAGAAACGATCCATGCCGTAGCCGCACTGTTGCAACCGGGTGACACCATCGTGGACGGTGGAAATACCAGATTTCACGACGATGTGCGACGCGCTGCCGAGCTCAAGAAAAAAGGCATTCACTATGTCGATGCGGGAACCAGCGGAGGGATCTGGGGACTGACGGTCGGCTATTGTCTCATGGTCGGCGGAGACGACGCAGCCGTCAAGCGGCTTGAACCGGTGTTCAAGACCCTGGCGCCTGAAAACGGCTGGGCGCACGTCGGCGCGGTCGGTGCTGGGCACTATGTGAAGATGGTGCACAACGGCATCGAATACAGCATGATGCAAGCCTATGCCGAAGGATTTGAGTTGATGTCGAAAAGCGAATATAAGCTGGACCTGGCGCGCGTGGCCGATCTCTGGATGCACGGAAGTGTCGTCCGGTCCTGGTTATTGGAACTGGCCGCGGGGGCGCTCAAAGATGATCAAAAGCTGGAAAAATTGAAAGGGTACGTGCAAGATTCCGGCGAAGGCCGTTGGATGGTCGCCGATGCCATCGAGAAGGATGTGCCGGTTCCCACTCTCACGACGGCGCTCTTTACGCGGTTTCGCTCACGACAGGAAGAATCGTTTGCTGAAAAGATGCTGGCAGCACTGCGGAATGCCTTCGGCGGCCACGCGGTCAGGCGATAAACACACGGACTCAGTGAGGAATTTCTAATGGCTCCAACTAGCCCACTGATAGCTATGAATCCCGCGCAGGAACCGCTGCCGCCGGTTGAGACCTGCACACTGGTCATTTTCGGAGGCTCAGGAGACTTGGCCCGTCGGCGTTTGATTCCCGCAGTTTACAACCTCCTCCTCGACGGGCTGCTCCCGTCAAACTACGTCGTGATCGGCTTGGGCCGCACCCCTATGAGTGATGAAGAGTTCCGAGCCACCGTGCGAGATGGTGTTATCAAACATTCTCGGCAGGCCTTAATCGAAGAAAGATGGAACACATTTTCCCAACATTTGTTTTACTTAGCGGGAGGAAACGACGACGCGCAAACTTATACTCGACTCAAGGAACGAGTCGAGGAGCTCGAACGTCAGTTCCAGTTGCCGGCAAATCGCATTTTCTATCTCAGCATTCAACCCAGCTACTTCACCGACGTCTGCGAGGGATTGTCCCGTTCCGGGCTGGCAGGAACTCCTGGGGCTCGCTCGCCTTATACGCGCATTATTGTGGAAAAACCGGTCGGGCGCGATCTGGCCTCGGCCCAGGCCATCAACGACGTCACAGGTCGCGTCTTCGACGAATCTCAGATTTTCCGCATCGATCATTATCTGGGCAAAGAGACGGTCCAGAATCTCATGGTCCTGCGCTTTGCCAACAGCATTTTCGAGCCGATCTGGAACTATAAATACGTCGACCACGTTCAGATCACCGTGAGCGAAGCCGAAGGCGTGGGGACCAGAGCAACCTACTATGAAGAAGCCGGCGCGCTACGGGACATGATCCAAAATCATATGCTTCAATTGCTCTGCCTGGTCGCCATGGAGCCACCATACTCGCTCGACCCCGACGTCGTGCGAAATGCCAAGATGGAAGTGCTTCGCTGCTTGCGGCCCATCACCATCAAGGATGTGGACAAATTCACGGTCCGCGCCCAATACACGGAAGGGACGGCTCATGGCGCGCCGGTTCCTGGCTATCGCCGCGAAAAGGGCGTGCAACCGAATTCCACCACTGAAACCTATGTGGCCATCAAATGTTTCCTGGAAAACTGGCGCTGGTCCGGCGTTCCGTTTTATTTGCGAACTGGAAAAGCGCTACCGCTGCGAGCCAGCGAAGTCGCTGTCCAATTCAAAGAGATCCCTCAGATCCTCTTCAACGCAGGCGGACAGACGCCTCAAGCCCCGAACGTTCTGGCTTTGAAAATTCAACCCGAAGAAGGGCTCACACTCCGCATCGTCTCACGAGTGCCGGGCACTCGCGCGCAGACTCATCCGGTTGAAATGGATTATAAATACGGTGAAGTGTTCGGACGGCCATCTCCGGAAGCCTATGAGCGCCTCCTCCTCGACGTGATGGCAGGCGATGCCTCTCGCTTCATGCGGCGTGATGCCGTGGAAGCCTCCTGGGCCTGGATCACGCAGATCCTTGCAGCCTGGGACAAGTCGGGGCAACGGTGGCTTCCCGAGTACCAAGCCGGTACGTGGGGACCGGTGGAAGCCGACCGGTTAATCCAAAACGACA
>JBKKBQ010000224.1:0-3436 GCA_046714015.1 Nitrospira sp. | reverse complement strand
TTGGTGTAGTGAACGAGTAGGATCAGGAAACTAAGGAAGAGGAAATTCCCAAGATATTGGGACCGTCACGAAATGTTGGGAAAAATTGAAAATCGGAGCGGAGCGGCCAGAAGGCTGGTTGAGGTTAGCCAACCACAGTCATCGCTGAAGCGAAGCAGGATCACACTTGCTTCGCGAAGCCGGATTTCACGGACAGTGACAACCCTGTCCATGGACCCACGCATCACGCAGTTCTAATGAGAAAACCGTTATCGCAAGTCGGCATGCCAAGAACGCCCACCATGCAGTCTCTCAGCTCATCCAATTGATGATTGTGTTGAGCGGTCTCAGTCCAGCAGAGCGGCTAGTGATGCGTAATCGATGGAAGACTTCACCCGATCCAGCCAAGCATTGGGCGCCACCTGTTCAGGGCGCTGCAGAACATCTTCCTCGTTCAGCGTTGACACCGATACGGCAATCACCTGGATCTGCCCCGGCTGACTCCGGTTCGGAAAGGTCGGATCCATCTTATAGGCAAGCGCCTGCTCCGCTGGGCCAGGTTTGAGGGTGGTCAATTCATACGCACCCCGCAACGCGTCTTCCTCCAGTTCAGCGCGGTCCATGTGATCCTTGTGAATTTGGTCGGCGTCCTGCAACATGGCTCCGGCTTGAGTGCGCAACCAACGTGCCGTCGCTTCATTGGTGCTCACCGCAGCCTCTCTCTCCAGTCCTCGGCTTTGTTCCCGTATGTCACCCATTCTTCCCTGGTCATCCACGCTGAGTGCTTGCAGCTCATCGATCTGAGACTCTATCGCCTTGCGGGCTGAGCCATCGGTATCAGCCCACACCGCAGGCATCGCGAGTTCTTGAGCCGTAAACGACGCTCGATAGGCACGATACTCGTTGAGCAGCTTCGTGAGGTGCGCTTCTCTCGCTGCATCCTTGGCTTGCGCCGCTTGAATGTCGGCAGTCAGGCGCCTCATGTTCTCCACATACTGATCTGCACCGGCTGGATCGGTCTTTCTCCGCAATGCCGCTGTCCGGTCGATCATGGTCTGATCGGGAACTTTGCGTGAAGCCCTGGCGTTGCGCCAATCAGCCAAGGCTCTTTCACGGGCAGCCCCTATGCGATTGAGCCGATCACCGAGGGTTTGAGGAATCCATGGCAGACGCCCATTCTTCGAGATCACCACCCATCCGTTGTACTCTGGATATCCACCTCTCGAGCCGGTCAGCTTCGGAATCTCGTCCTGACCCATGAACATGTCCTTGGAGAGGTGGTTGAAAAAAACACTGATCCTGCCGATCGATCCACCCACGCGGTCTGCCTCGGGACTAATCCCGCATTCTCCTTTCCAGATCCCAATGCCGACCGACGTCTGTTCCGGATAGGCGTGCACGATCAACCTCGAGTCCTTCGGTTCATAACGGTTGGTCGCCATCGTGGTTCGCATGCGGATGGGAACCGGCGGATTCAGGAGCTCCCGAGACTGTTTGAGAACGGTTTCTGCGGCGCTCATGGCCTTGAGGTGACGCGCCCATCGTTTATCGGATACGGGCCCCTCGTTGTGACGAGGCACCCAGCACTGGACCTGCGCATGGGCAACAGTTGTTACAGCGACCGTCATCAGCAGGACTGCAGGGAGAATCCGGCAACACATGAGGCGAATGAGGAGTGGAACAGGCATGGCGTCTAAGTTCGTCACGGAGCGTTACAGCGATTCGATTAAGATGGTCGGTTGATCCCTAGTTTCTTCATGCGGGCTGCGAGCGTGGTCGGCTTCAGTCCGAGAATCGCCGCCGCACCGTTGTCGCCACTAACGCGCCAGTTGGTCTGTGCCAAGACATCACGGATGTGCTGCTGTTCCATTTCTTCGAGGGTCAGGGCCTTCCCGCTACCGCAGATCTTACCGCTTGCAGGTGACAACCAATCGATCGGTTCCAGTTCCGGTCCTTCACTCAAAATCACCGCCCGTTCGATCACATGCTCCAATTCGCGAATGTTCCCGGGCCACGGATACCGCTGCAAGGAGGTCATCATTCGTTCGGGGATCCGATCGATCCTTTTTCAGAAATTCGCCGCATGTTTCCCCGCGAAATACTGCACCAGCATCGGAATGTCACCTTCCCGCTCGCGTAAGGCAGGCAGGTGAATCGGGAACACATTCAGACGATAGAAGAGGTCGGGCCGATATTGCCCGGATTTCGAGAGCTGTTTAAGATTGCGGTTCGTAGCAGCGATCACGCGCACATTCACCTTAAACGTCTGAGTACCTCCGACCCGTTCGAATTCACCCTCCTGCAAGACACGCAAGAGCTTAGATTGCAGGGCCAGCGGGACTTCGCCGATCTCATCCAAGAAGATCGTCCCCTTATCGGCCACTTCGAATCGGCCCATCTTCTTCGTCAACGCACCCGTGAAGGCGCCCGAACAGTTCGCTTTCGATCAAGCCGGACGGAATTGCCGCACAATTGACCTTCACTAAGGGCTTAATTTTGCGGGGGCTGAGATTATGGATTGCGCGCGCAATCAGCTCTTTTCCTGTACCGGTTTCACCGGTGAGCAGCACGGTTGAATCAGTTGGCGCTACACGCTCCACATTCTTTAAGACTTTTTTGAGCGAGGTGGATGACCCGATCAACTCCTCAAAGTTGTGGGTGCCCTTGATCTCTTCCTGGAGGTAGACAGCTTGCGCTTCGAGTCGGGTCTTCTCCTGCTCCATCAGCACCTGTTCTGTGATGTCCACAAACATCGTGCGGGTGTAGTACCGCTTGGGTCAGGCCGCGACCACCATTTGATCCACAGCGGGTCGTTGTTGTCTTTCCGGCGCAATTCCAGCACGACTCCACTTGTGTCGACGCCCTTGCCGATAGAATCGAAGGCTTCCTTCAGACGCCGTGGGGCGTCCGGCGTATCAGGAATAAACGAAGCTCCATACATATTGTTCACTTGATCCTGCGTAATACCAAGGATCTTTATGGCCGTCTTATTGGCACGAATGAACTTGGAATCCAAGCCTTCGTGCACATAAGCGATCGGCGCTTCGTCGAACAAATCACGCAGACGTTGCTCATTTTCTCTCAACAGTCCGTCCATTTGCACACGCTCAAGTTCCGCTGAGGCCCGCATGGCAAAGATGCTGAAAATCGACCGTGCCAGCTGTTCATCCGGCATCGGACCGGAGTCCATCACGGCCAGATGCCCGAGAATGTTTCCGGCGGAATCCACCAAAGGCACACCGCAATAACTGTCGACGCCAATATCTTGGATCAACTGGACGTGGGGATACAGTTCACGAAGCTTGCTCGGATGGTGGACGTAGTCATTCTTCAACACCGTTTCACAGGGACCGCGCGCGGGAACATCGAAGGGCGGCAATGGCTGACCTTTTCCCCACCCGACTTTCGAGTGAAACCTGGTGCCATCGTCGACAAGGTGAGAAATGTAGGCATAGTC
>JBKKBQ010000223.1:0-5331 GCA_046714015.1 Nitrospira sp. | reverse complement strand
TCCCAGGGTACCGGAAACTCTTCAAGCAAGTCTTCGGCGATGAGAAGATCACGACCGAGAGAGTGGGCATGGCCATCGCCAGCTTCCAACGCACCATCCTGTCCGGCAACAGCCCGGCGGACCGGTTCGATCAGGGAGGAGAAACAGGGGCCATTCCAGAAGCCGCTCAGAGGGGCCTCGTCCTGTTTCGTGAGAAGGCACGTTGCACCAAGTGCCACTCCGGGTTCAATTTCAGCGATGAAAAGTTTCACAACCTCGGCATCGGCTGGGATGACAATAAAGTAGACCTTGGCCGGTACATGGTCACGCAGAACCCTGAGGAACTTGGCGCCTTCAAGACCCCGACCTTGCGGGAGATCGCTCGAAGCGCTCCGTACATGCACGACGGACGGTTCAAGACGCTTGAAGAAGTCGTCAATTTCTACAACAAGGGCGGCGTCAAGAATCCTCATCAGGACAATCTCATCATTCCGCTGGAGCTGACGGATCAAGAAAAGCGTGATCTTGTGGAATTCCTCCATACGCTCAATGGGGAAGGATGGCAGCACGTCTCCGCGCCGAAGTCATTTCCGAAGTAATACGTTGATCTGATCTTATGAGGTCATCAGGGGGCTTCCCTCGGCGACGAAGGAAGCCCTCTTCCCTTGTTGGGTCTGAAACTCTCTGAGCCTGTCAGTTGGATGTGATCGTCCCGATGAGATACCGACGCAGGATTGCTTGCTCGATGCGCGATCGTCCTCGATCTGGAGCTGGGAATCGAAGCACAAGATGTAACTTGCCGGATTCCGGTAGCTGGATGGTGATGCGCGGTTCCGGGGAAGGCGCCTCCAGAAGATTGGCCTGCTCCAGCAACTTCATCTGCCGGGCGGCTTCTCCCATGAACGGCGCGCACTCGGCCTTGGCAGCCTCTAAGAGAGTGCGTTCAGCCTTCTGCCAGTCATCATCGGTCTTCAACGGCACCACGAGTGTATACAGGCCGTAATCCTGCTCGGGATTCTCTTTGATCAATGGATTGGAAAGCAGCAGGCTGTTGGGAAACACGGCGACCCGACCGGTGTATAGATGAGCGGATTGTCCGGGGCCGATCTCCAATAACTTCGTCGCAAAGACATCGTGGTCCAGTACCACACCGCGGTGGCCCGCGATCTGAATCCGATCACCGACGGCATACACCTTGCCGCCGACTCGCAGCGCAGCACCGCTCCAACAGAGGAGCAACTCTTTTGTCGCCAAGACCATTGCCGCCGCCAAGGCGACGAGGGACACGGCGAACGCCTGAAGTTCATGGGCCCAGATGATCACCAGGCCGATAAGAAACGCGAAGACGACAGAATTCCTAATCGTCACCACCCAACGGCGTTTCGATTCCATCGAAAGCGTCGGATTGCGGGCGAACCATCGCACGGCCAGCGTTCTGACCACGATCAAGAACAGCAGCAGGATCAGCGACTTGAGTCCGTCCAGTGCGACGGAGCTGTCGATGGAAAACCACTCGCTTTGGGGCACGATCGTCCTCTATTTGGCGGTCAGCGTTTCACGAGTACCTGGAACACATTCTTCACGTTTCCAGTTCTTGAGGGTCTTGTTTTCGGAGAACGTCAAGGTGTACCGATAACAATACAACGTGGGTTTAGCGGTTTCTGTTCCCTTGCCCATCAAGCCGGTGACCGAGTTGGAAGCGTCGGCGACGAACGAGGAATTCCACGTGGTGAGTTCCTGCTCGCTGAGTGCGAATCGATAGGTCCAGAGACTATCCCCGCCGAGAGCAGGAGTCTTGGCCGTATGAGGAGGGCCCAATCGTTCCCGAATTTCCTCCTGCGTCAGCCGTCCGATCCCTTTCTTGAAATAGGTATCGCGCCAGGGACCGCCACAGCCGGTAAAGCCGATGGCCAAAGCAAGCAGCAGGGCACAGGTCACAAGAGGGAAACACTTATGGATGGCGGAAGAAATCGAGACCGACATACTGGCGCCTACGCTACACTGGACGACCGGTAAGTGCAACTCTACCGGCAATCGCTCACGATCATGTTCGACGGGCGACCGCCGTCTGGCTGCTGAGCGGCAGGGTGGGGCAGGGTCAGGATGGGCTGGATTTGGCCATGCGTTTTCGGTACCTTATTATCGGTCGAGGTTAACCTATGAATGTCCAACGAATTCTGACCGCCGGTATTGCCGGTGTCATCACCCTCTCTCTACTGACAGGGTTTGCAGCGGCGACAGAAAGCCGGACCGTGAAGCCGGACTCTCCGCCCTCGACCTCGCAGAAACCTGATGCGCTCTCCGCCCAGGGGAAACCGCACGATGTCACTGGTTCCAACGGTGAAATCAAGTTCAGTGACAGGGGAAAGTCCGTCATTAACAGAACTGCCGTCCAGATGGGACCGGCTGCCTCGCCCTTTTCGGAACTCATTGGAAAAGATGGTGCACCGATGGTGCTGGTGGCCGCCGGTGAGTTTGTCATGGGAAGCGATAAGGGTGACGAGGACGAAGCCCCCGCGCATCGGGTCAGTCTCAACGCCTTCTACATTGATAAGTTCGAGGTGACGAACGGACGATTTGCCAAATACGTCGAAGCCATCCAGAGCGAGCCTCCCTGGGGTTTTACGGACAAGGAGACGGCCGTGATCCACGCCGATCGCCCCGTGCGCTGGGTGAGCTGGATGGATGCGATGGGCTATTGCCTCTGGGTCGGTAAGCGGCTCCCCACGGAAGCAGAATGGGAAAAGGCTGCCCGTGGAACGGACGAACGGGTCTATCCCTGGGGAAATGATCCGCCGACGCCGGTGCATGCGGTCTATGGGTTGAAGGAAGGCGGCGCGGAGACGGTCTCGATCATCGGGAATCACCACATGGGACAAAGTCCATATGGTGTGCAGGATTTGGCGGGCAATCTGTATGAGTGGGTGATGGACTGGTACGATGCCGACTTTTATTCCAACTTCATCAATGGTCCTGCCATCAATCCGCGTGGACCGGGCGAGGGAACGGCAAAAGTCCAGCGGGGTGGGTCGTACATCAACACACCGTATCGATTGCGGTCTTCCTTTCGCACGAAGGGCGATCCGACCGAGCAGGACCCGAACGTCGGCTTCCGCTGCGCGCAGGATGCTCAAAAACACCCATAGCCTGCATGCCGCGTGACACGATCTCACAAGAAAGCGCACGCATCACCAACGGACGCGTCCATGTGGGACGCGTGGATGTGTTCGGGGCTGAGCGAGGCATGAACCAGTGAAACGATACCGGGTGAAGCCGGGCCAAAAACTGTCACTGAAGGAATTCGATCCGGACGATACCGGCGAGTACAAGAAAAACGAGCAGGGGAAGGAAAGGGCCAAGGCCGAGTTGAGCAAGCTCATTGCCCGTCTCGATGGACTGCAAGAGCGGATGTATGCCAACTCGACCCGCTCGCTCCTCATTGTGTTACAGGGGATGGATACCAGCGGGAAGGATGGCACGATCAAGAGTGTGATGTCCGGCGTGAATCCGCAAGGCTGCAAGGTGGCGGCCTTTAAAGCTCCGTCCAAGGATGAGCTGGCCCACGACTTTCTGTGGCGTGTGCATCGCGAAGTGCCTCCCAAAGGCTACATCGGGATCTTCAATCGGTCACACTACGAGGATGTGCTGATTACGCGGGTCCATGGGTGGGTGTCCGAGAAGGTCGCCAAGCGCCGCTTGGACCAAATCAAAGAATTCGAAGAGCTGCTGACCGAAAGTGGGACGACCGTGCTCAAGTTCTTCCTCCATGTCTCAAAGGACGAACAAAAAGCACGGCTGGAAACCCGCATCGCCGATCCTGAAAAACGCTGGAAGTGGAATTCCGGCGATCTGGAGGAACGGAAGCTGTGGGATGAGTATCAGAAGGCCTTCGAAGAGGTCATCTCGGCGACCAGCACCGAGGAAGCGCCATGGTACGTTGTACCGGCCAATCGAAAGTGGTATCGCAACCTCATCGTGGCGCACCGCGTCGTGAATGCATTGGAGGATATGAAACTCAAGACGCCCCCGGCTCCGGAAGGCGTGGATTTCACCAAGCTCAGGATTGTATAGCGGGATGTCAGGGCGACGCTGACCGGTCGGTGCAGTGATTCACGCGTCGTCACGGGTGAGCACGAAAGAAGGAGGAGTGCGGCAGGAGTCCCGCTCCTCCTTCTTCTTTATGCCGGGGTTTCCGTGACGTGGACCGTTTTAACCTGGTGCTGTCGCCTGCTGATTGGGGGAGTGCTCCTGGCCTCTGCGGTAGGGAAATCGCTCGATTTCAACGGATTCGTCGACGTGTTGGTGACCTATCGGCTGTTCCCCAGCTGGTCTCTCTGGCCGGTGGCGTTCATGATCATCGGGATTGAGTGGATACTGGCAGCGTGGATCCTTTCCGGTTGGCGGCTGCCGACCGGTGCGCTCTTAGCGCTGATGCTGAACGGCCTCTATGCCGTGGGGCTCATCCTCACGCTTGTCCGCGGCCTTGATCTTCCGAACTGTGGATGCTATGGCGTGTTTTTCCCGCAGCCATTACGCTGGTATTCCCCACTCGAAGATCTTGTACTGGTTGGCATGTGTTATGCGTTGCGCATCGGTGCTAAAAAAAGCTGTATGCCTCCTTGACAAGGTTTCCTAAAAAGCGTAGGGAGGAAGAGGCGGCCCATCTATCAATCGAAGTTCGAGAGATCGGGTAGACCGCGCGGCTGCCATCCAGGTCTCTCGGTGACTTCATCGCGAGAGGAGGGTGGACATGGACGACACTACGCCACCTGGCTCATCAGGCCCGTCGATACAAGGGCGGGTTTTTCGTCGGTCATGCTAGCCGGTTGTCCGCTGGCCGTGCCATAGAGGCACCCATAACCCTTATCAGATTAAGGGAAAGCGCCATTAATAGCGGAACAATCTTCGGCAGCAGAGGAACACAGGCACCCGGGATTGACGAGGTCTCCCCCGACTGGAAACCTTGTATCGTGAGTATCGCGCGGGCCTAGTGGGCCGCGACAACAGAGCTCAGCACAATATTTGCGGCGTCCTAAGCGCCACATCGCGGGCGACCTCCCACCTTAGTGCAGGGTCGCCCGTGCTGTTTCTTGCAGGATGCTGAAAAAAGTCCGCCAGCATCGTTCTCTGCCTTCGCCGGAGCGGTTTCGCGCAGGCACGTTGCATCACTCAGAAGCTCAATATACGGAAGGCGATGGCAAGGTGCTTATCCGCTCGCATGTGATCGACGCGAGCGGTTCAAGCCAAGCTAGGTATGTACCTCCTCGCCTCTTCGCTTGCTGCGACCGTCTCCGCGGAACGGCGCGTCTTGGCGGGCCGGGGTGGGTGGGTGAGAACGACGGCCTTTTTGAG
>JBKKBQ010000222.1:0-14282 GCA_046714015.1 Nitrospira sp. | reverse complement strand
CATGAGGAGCGGCACAACCCAATGGCAGTAAGGAGTAAAGGGTGAGTAGTAAGGCGATGGCCACGGTCATCATTGTTCGCTGCCGGTTGAGCATCTCCATAGCAGTTTGCCCCTAACCGTTTACCGTTCACCCCTCACTGATGGAGATCGTCATCTCAGCTCGCTCCAGCGGATTGTCTCGCCCATCACGTTTCATAGTGACGATCTTATCGGCCACCTCCATTCCGCTGACCACCTCCCCAAATACCGTGTATTGCCAATCGAGGAAATTGGCGTCTGCGACGCAAATAAAGAATTGCGACCCAGCGCTATCCGGATCGTTCGCGCGGGCCATCGACACAATGCCTCGCTTGTGCGGTGTACTGTTGAACTCCGCTTTCACGTTATGCCCCGGTCCGCCCATTCCGTGGGAAGAACGGTCGGATTTTTTACTGTTGGGATCGCCTCCCTGAATCATGAAACCAGGGATGACGCGGTGAAACGTCGTCCCATTGTAAAACCCATCCTTGGAAAGCTTCACAAAGTTATTGACGTGACCGGGCGCCACATCCGAGAAAAATCTCAGCACGATGTCTCCCATGGGCTGTCCCTTGCTCGTCACGGCTATCGTTGCCCGTGTCTTCTCGCCTACATCAGCCATTACATTCGTCCTTTCTAGAGTCAGCGAAAGCGAAATGGCGGTGGCGCTAGGCCCGCCTGCAGTCCTTGATTCACGGCCACCCACGAAAACCCGTCGTCGCTGCGAAAGACCCCCGCACTCGTCCCCGCATAGAGCCCTTTATCACCGGATCCGATCAACACTTGCACTGCAAGGTTCGCCAGGCCGTTATTGACGGGAATCCATTGCTTGCCCTTATCCACGGTCTTAAAAATCCCGTTTCCAGTCGCCACGACCACTCCTTGGTCGTTGAAGACGATACCCCGGATAGAGTCGTTGGGAAGCGCCCGGCTGATTGGTCGCCACGTCAGTCCGCCGTCGGCGCTGCGAAAGACTCCGCCGTCGAACGTGCCGGCAAAAACACTCTGGTCCCGATCAATCATCAACACACGAATGAAGTTTTCGACCATTCCCTCGTGGTCGTTCAACCCATGTCGCATACGCACCCAGACGGTAGAGCGAGGACTGAGCCGAAAGACGCCTTTCCCGGAAGTCCCGGCGAATAACGTTCCATCCGCAGAGCGAGCGATGGCATGGACCAGAATATCGTCTAATCCCGACGTCACGGGCGTCCAATGATCCTCGGAACCATGCATGTGATACACACCGTCGCCGGTACCGGCAAACAGTTCGTCGTCCACCGCCAGTAAGGCCTTGACTTCGAGCTGTTTCAGCCCCGCGTTGACGGGCTGCCAGCTATTCCCCTCATCGCGCGAACGAAACACCCCGCCACGGAATGTACCGGCATAGACGGCTCCGTCTTTCCCGGAGGCCAAACTCAAGATAAACGGATCCGTGATACCACCTCCCACTCGAGCCCACGTCGCACCGCGGTCCAGCGTGCGAAAAACCCCATGCCCGAAGGATCCGGCATAGAGGACCCCATTTCCACCTATCACAAGAGCCTGCACGCTGGCTGCGGATTGTTCGGATGGTCCCGATGCCGTCGAAGCGTCTGAAACCCTCAACGGTATAGGCGACAACAGCGGACCGGAGGCCTGGAGGGTCTCTCCACCGGCCGAACAGAGAAGAACACCCCACAGTATTATCCCGGAGGCAATCGGGCGTACGCGCTGAGCCTGTACAGCCCCATGCCTCATCGTAGCCTCGTTCCGGCAGTGTTGATCGGTAGATCCGGATCGAGCGGCAAATCGATCCCCCCTGAGTCTTGATCTCGCCCGAAAAGCCGGGCGCCAAGTATCCCAATCTCATACAGAGCCATCAAGGGAACCGCCATCAAGAGCATGGTAAAGAGCGTGGCGTCAGGAGTCACGATGGCGGAGATAATGAGACACGACAACATGGCATGTTTACGGTACCGAGCGAACGTGTCTGCTGATGCGGCTCCAGTCATAGCTACGAGACTCATGGCCAAGGGCAGTTCAAAGGCACAGCCGAAGATGAACAGGAATTTCACGTTAAAATCGATGTAGGTGCCGACGCTTAGCTGCGGGGTGATATCACGATCCAGTCCGAAACTCACGAACAGGTCGATCACCAGCGGCAAAATCACCGCATTGCAGAAAACCAGCCCTAGCGCGAACAACCCCCCGGCCACCATGAATAGCGGGATCGCCCAACGTTGTTCTTTCGGTAACAGGGCGGGCTCGATGAACTTCCAACATTGATAAAAAATGACCGGCAAGCTGAGAATGAGGGCTGCCAACAACGACACCTTGATCGATGCGAACAGCGCCTCCGTTGGACCATAAAACGCGAGTTGGTTTGAAAAGGGTCGGTTGAGCCACGCCACCATTTCGGCGGAAAAAGAGAAGGTCAGCACCAACGAACCCAAGACCGTCGCACCAATGATGAGCAGCCGTCGCTTGACGGCTTGGATGTGGGAGGCCAGCGGATGGATGGTCTGTTCCATATCGACAGATTCAGCCGCCCGCAGAATCGGTGGCCGATCAGCCCGCTACCGCGCCGGCTCGAACCGTTGCTCGCGGTAAAGGCGAATCAGTTCTGCAAGCTTGTCTTTCTTCACCAACTTTTCCTTTTGCATCCGCTTTTTCTCGATTTCTTCGGTCGGGGTCAAGACATGGCGCTTCTGCAGCTCGTTCAGTTCAAGGTCCAGGCGATGGTGGGACGCTTCGAGTTCCCGGAATTCGGTGTTGGAGTGGCGAAGCTGTTCGACAATCGCATCTTCCGTCAACATAACGACACCTCCTGGTTAAAGGGAGTCTGTTGAAGCTTATTCACCTCCTGAGGCAAAGCCCCTGTCCCGCTGTCGGCCACTCGGCATCACGAGCGGAGCCATTTCCATCAGCACGGCCTCTTCGATGGGATTCGTGTAATAACGAGGGCGTCTACTGATCTCCATGAAACCTAGACGAGCATAGAGGGAACGAGCCGGATCGTTCGAGGCTCTCACTTCGAGGACCGCCCGAGTCGCTGCTTGTTCTAATCCTAGGCGAAGCGCTTCGATGACAAGCGCTCCTCCGACCCCCTTCCTCCGCATCGACTCTCGCACCGCCAAATTCATCAATCGCAGCTCTTCAAAGACGATCCAGAAGCAATGGTACCCGATAATCGTGGGTTCTGCCTTGGTTATCGACTTTTCTTGTTGCCTCGCGACGAGAAAGTGCGCAAACTGGTTGTTCGTTAACTCAGCTTCCAGCATTTTGCGCGTCCAAGGGGACGAGAAGCAAGCCTCTTCCAAAGCAACGATACCCGGTATCATATCCGGTGTCGCTGGGACAATCTGAAATTCAGAAAGCACCATGGTGGCCGCTCACATTTCCTACAAAGGAGACGGCCGACGGCCACGAGCCAATCGCTCGGCAACCTTAGTTTCAACCCGCTGTCGGCGTCTCGCAACGGGCGAAGCGCCTCCAGACCGTTCATATTGGATTTCCGCTTCGGCCCGCTGGACATAGAGAGGCATAACTAGATCCCCGGCAATTTCACCTCGTCGCAGTCGTTCCATCCCGATACGCGCGACTTGAATAGCCGAAGGCTTGAAGACATGATTTGGTGCTACCGTCACGGTGACCGATTCTGGCAATGCCGCTCGAATCTCTGATTCCATCGACGACCAGCCGGCCCCGAATACCAACGTGGGCTCAGTGAGACTCTGGGCGAAGGCTTCAGGAGTGCCAACCTGCTCACCAATAACGCGCTCTAATCGCCCATCCCCTGTCCAACGGAAAATCGCCCAGTACACTTCCCCACGACGACTGACCAGTATCGGACAGACAGGACCGATGGCCGCCTCCAGATTCCTCGTCATGGCTTCCAGTGTCGGGACCAGCGTGAGAGGAAGACCAGTGGCTCCTCGAAGTCCTAAGCATGTGGCAATACCCACTCGGATGCCAGTAAACGAGCCCGGCCCAATCGAACAGGCAAGGCCACTGAGATCGCCAAGCCGCAATCCGGATTGAGAGAACAGTCGATCGATAGTGGGCAAAAGAAGAGAGCCCTGAGCACCACCGGCCTCTTGCTCATACTTCGCGAGGATGAGGTCGTCCTCGAGAATCGCGACACTCTGCCACGTCGTGGCTGTTTCAACCGCAAGGATTTTCATCGACGATTATGAGAGCTGACCCAAGTCTTCCGCCCGTATGGCTTGATTGTGATGCATCTCGTGGAAGGTGACTTGCACTGAGCCTTGTCCGCGACCATCTTCGAGAGAAATCTTGAACGGGCGGAATAGCCGAATATCCTGATCGCCCATGGCCTGCGCTGGAATACCCCCCGACTCCTCGAGCGGCCTAAAATCGTCATACTGAATTGTCGCCTCGACCTCCCCGCTCGACCCAAGCCACTCTTCCTGTACCACGAGCAATCGGTGGTCAAACCACAGGCGGCGGATCAGCGCACGAGATGGGCTCGTTCCTCCGGTTGCGGGCGCATAAACGTCGAGACGATATCGGCCCCCGGCTTCTATTACCTTCACGGTCTCGTTCTTGGCGATCGAGTTCGTCCCCAACACGCCACCGACCGCCCAAACACTCAACTGTGAGAATCGAGCCAGCTTGCCAGCATCTTTCATGTCGGACTGATGACCAGTATAAGTTTTCCTCTCAAGAGGTAAGCGGAGCTTGTACAGATCATCTGCTTGAACAAAGTCGAACAGCTCGTTTCCGAGAGAAGTAAACCCCCTCAGCCGCAACGCGTTCGGCCGACGGTAGTAGACAGTGCCCTCGACTCGTGAAGCGATTGGAATGAGTCCTCCCCGCACTTTCGCGCTGAACAATCCCTTCAAGGATTGGATGGCCGCTTCCCGCTGGCGCAAGATCGCCGTCAATTCTTCTGCGGTCACCTGCCTAAGCAGCGGCGCTTCATGCTTCGGTACGAACAAGGCGCATGCGGTGAGAAGGAGCCAGAACGCTGTTAAGAATGTAAGGGGATACGCGCGCCTCATCATCCTATCTCCTCTATCCCCTATGGCATGGCGGAGTGGAAGGGTCTCTTACTGCGCGCATCCAACGAGGGCTTTCCGAAGCCGCGCGTTGGGCGAGCACAGAGACCCTTTCGCTTCGCCATACCTCTCCTCACGCCAACACCACATCCAATGCCTCTCGCACGTCCTGAATACCGATCAGCTCCATACCGTCGATGGGATCGAGCTTCGTCAGATTTCGTTCAGGCAGAATGCATCGTTTGAACCCCATCTTCGCGGCCTCGCGAATACGCAATTCAGCCTGACTGATAGCACGGACCTCACCTCCCAAGCCGACCTCCCCCAACAATAACGTCCCAGGCTCGACAGGCATTTCCCGTAAACTCGATGTGACAGCTGCGACGATCCCCAAGTCGATTGCCGGTTCGTCGACATGCATCCCTCCGACGACATTCACATACACATCCTGTCCGGAAAGATGCACCCCCAGCCGTTTTTCCATCACGGCGAGCAGCAGCGAGACTCGATTGACCTCGACGCCGTTCGCCATTCGTTTGGGCATGGCATAGGTGGTTGAGGACACCAACGCTTGCAGTTCAACCAGGATCGGCCTCGTCCCTTCGAGACTTGACACAACCACGGATCCGGTACTCCGTTGAGGGCGTTCCGCCAGAAACAATTCCGATGGGTTATTCACCTCTTCGAGCCCAACATCCTTCATTTCGAACACTCCAATCTCGTTCGTCGATCCAAAACGATTCTTCACGGCGCGGAGAATCCGGTAGCTGTGCCCTTTATCTCCTTCAAAGTACAAGACCGTATCGACGATATGTTCCAGCAGCCGTGGCCCTGCAATCGCCCCTTCTTTGGTGACATGCCCAATGATGAAGACCGGCACACCGGCCCGCTTGGCAAACCACATGAGCTGCCCGGCCACTTCTTGCACTTGGCTGATGCTGCCGGGGGCAGAGGTAATCTGTTCCGTGTACACCGTTTGGATCGAATCGATCACCACCGCAACCGGCCCAATTTCCTGGACTGCTTTCAGAATCTGTTCAAGGGACGTTTCGGCCAGGATCAAGAGATGCGGATGTTCGATGCCGAGCCGCTGCCCGCGCATCTTGATCTGTCGAGGAGACTCTTCCCCGGAGACGTACAGCACCGGCGCCTCCTTCGTCGCCAACCGTGGCAAGGCCTGCAAGAGCAGCGTCGTCTTCCCAATTCCAGGATCGCCTCCGATCAAGATGACCGCGCCGGGAATGACTCCACCGCCCAAGACACGATCGAATTCACCAATATGGGTGAGCCGGCGATCCTCTCCCACGACTTCGATTTCACCGATGGGCGTGGCCTGGGCCTGAGCTGTCTTAATGGCAACCGGTCGCCCCTTTCCGGTCGCCGCTTGCCGCTCCTCTTTCATTGTATTCCAGCCGCCGCAGTCAGAACAGCGGCCGAGCCACCGTGGCGATTGGTGTCCACAGGCTTGGCAGGAAAACACAACCTTGGATTTCAAGAAAGGCCTCGTTGAGGAAGCTGACCGACGCGTATCTTAATGGATGCACGGTGGGAATAAAAGCTGGGAATAGGGAGGCCAGGAAGATCAAAAAGGCCCACAGCTCTCGCGCTCGGCAACGAACAGAATCGTAGTTGGCTTCTGCAATCCCAGAGGAAGGCAGGACCTCATGACAGGTACGATACAGCTGAAGTCCATGTGAGACAGTCGCAGTAAGACCAGTCTAAGCAATCACTGCGCAATCACGCCGCGCTCGCCGGTGTACAAAATAGCGAGAGTCCACAGCCATTCGCCCAGAAACTCTGACCTTGACGCACCTGAAAAGTTACCTTATTGTATCTATTGTTGATAAACTCACTCTACTTTTATGAAACTGTCGAAGAAAAGTGAATACGGCCTCAGGGCGTTGCTTGAGCTTACGCTGGTCCATGGAAAGACGACGCTGCAGCGTCACGATATAGCCGCTCGGCAGCACATCCCCGTTGAATTCTTGGAGCAGATACTTCTCATGCTCAAACGAGCTGGGCTCGTCTCCAGCCGACGCGGGGTGAACGGAGGATACATCCTTATTAAACAGCCGAATGAGATCACACTCGGTCAAGTCATACGCATACTCGATGGTCCACTGGCGCCGATCGGCTGTGTCAGCAAGACGGCGTAC
The DNA here is from genome assembly GCA_046714015.1 of Nitrospira sp. Taxonomy (GTDB): domain Bacteria; phylum Nitrospirota; class Nitrospiria; order Nitrospirales; family Nitrospiraceae; genus Nitrospira_D. The sequence goes on along the minus strand of JBKKBQ010000222.1, from coordinate 7,105 downwards.
CAGAAATGCCGTGATTGTCCCTACGCGAATAAGTCGCGGTGTCCCGTGCAACAAGTCATGGGCACGGTCCGTGATGCGATTGCCGGCATCCTCGATCATTATTCGCTCGCCGACTTTGCTGCCGGCCATCCCAAAGGATAGGTACGCGTGGACACAGTCGTTCTTGTCCTTATACGTTTGTCGCCGCAACGGTGAACGGCGCGTTAGGGTACGGCTTTTCTTCCATTACCGTTCCCGTGGCCTTACTGTTCTACACCAATCGTACCTTGATCCCTGCCCTCGTGCTGATCGAACTCGTCATCAACACGTACGTTCTCTTCATCAATCGCAAAAGCATTCCCAACGTCCTCCGCCGTGTCGCTCCTATTCTAATCGGTCTGACGGTCGGAGTCGGCATCGGTAGCTATATTCTCTTTTTGGTGCAGCCCGCCTGGATCAAATTCATCACCTATTTTTTTCTGTTGCCCTTGATTCTTCTCCAGGCTGCAGGCATTCGGAAACCCATTCGCGCTGAAAAAACTATAGGCGTACCGTTTGGAGTAGGGCTCGGCACCCTCTATTCCGTCACGAGGATTTCCGTCCCCCTTGGCTCTCCTCTTTAACAATCAAGGCTATCCGAAACAAGACTTCCGTGCTGCATTGGGGATTATTCGCCTGGCGGAGTCTTCACTCACAGCCATCGCCTACGGATTCATCGGCTTCTACAGTGCCGGCAGCATGGAAATTATCCCCTATATCGTTCCCAGCGTTATTATCGGAATTCCGCTCGGGACGTATCCCATTCGCTTGATGGATCCTGAAACGTTCAGACGCATTTGCATGGCATTCGATGGGTTGGTCGTCGGATTCGGCCTGTCTCGGGTGCTGGTAGAACTCAATCTTGCCACACCCATAACAACCTACTGTATCTCGTCGATCGTGGCCTTTGTAAATGGCTACCTGCTGTTTTAATTTTTTAGAGATCGGGGTGATCCTCGACCCGTTTCCTCTTGAGACTTACCTCCGTGAGGCTTCATTGAGATAGTTACGGAAGAAAAACCTACCGCACCTTCCCCCACTCCCTGCCGTCTTGCCTCGCTTACTTCTGCAGGTACTTGAAGGTTCAACCCTTCATACCTAGCATTCATCATCATCTTGAAGATTTATAAAGCATTGAATACTAATATATTTCCATCTTTTACACCTAGGCATACCCCTTGCTTTGTCACTGGAGCTGTCAGTGGCTTACATACGTAATGTTCATCTAAATCTAAGGGGGAGTTTCTTATGTTGAGGAACGCGATTTCGCTAGGTCTCTACCATCGAAATTTCACGATTGCGATGGCCCAGGTTATAGTTTTGGGCCTTATCGTCCTCCCATTAGCCGGATGCGATGCCGATGGAGGAGGGGGACCGGCTATTTCGTCGCTCTCCACACCAACCGACAATTCGCCGAGTAGGGGTGCGGCCTCAGACACTGATTCAGCTACGACAACTCCTGGTGGGAAGGGTGAACAGGAAGACTCGATGGTCTCTATGACGTCTGGACCAATGGAGGACATGATTCCAGAGTCAGATGAACCCGAACCTCCGGGGACAGGTTCTGATGAAATCGATGATCCGTCGGTTTCAGTGACCTCCACCCCAACCGGGGCTACCGCCCGGTTGACCTGGGATGCGTCCGCTGATCCCAATGTGGAAGGTTACTTTGTCCACTACGGAAAGCAATCGTCCAGCGAGTATGCCTCTTGTTCTTACGAAGAAAGCCAACGGGTCGGGGCTCCCCCCGCCACAATTACCGGCCTCGATCCCAACACAGTCTATTTCTTTGCCATCAGTGCGTTCGGCGAATCGCAAAGCGAAGCGGAAAGCCCTTGTTCAAATGAGGTCACAGTGGTCACACCCGCCGTTCAAAGCTGAGCGCCGCCACTCTTCGCATCGTCACCCTTCTTGTAGCTCCCCTGACCTCCTCAGGGGAGCTGTTCTCTTCGTTGACCTTCACCAAGCGATTTGTTAGCCTCAAGTTCTCTCATGGTACTACCGAGAGCATACAATCAGCTACTACGCATTCGTTGATCTCTATCCCGAAAGGATCTCCCATGGCCGGTTCAGCAGCTTCGCCTGAATTACTCAGCACCTTACACAACAAAGCAACTCAACTTCGCATCAACAGTGTGCGGGCCACCAGCGAGGCCGGGAGCGGCCATCCATCAAGCTGCGCCTCCGCTGCCGACATCGTCGCCGCATTGTTTTTCTCCGTCATGCGGTACGATCCTCACAATCCAAAAGCGCCCAACAGCGATCGTTTCGTCTTGTCAAAAGGACATGCCGCCCCACTCCTCTATGCAGCATGGGCGGAAGCTGGCCTGTTCCCCACCAGCGATCTCTTGAAGCTACGTACTCTGACCTCTGATCTCGAAGGACATCCAACTCCTCGCTTGCCCTTTGTCGATATGGCCACTGGTTCACTTGGGCAAGGGCTTCCCGTCGGGATCGGCATCGCGTTGAATGCGAAGTTCGTCGACAGGCTCGATCACCGAACCTACGTGTTGATGGGGGATGGAGAATCGGTCGAAGGATCGGTCTGGGAAGCCGCTGAGATGGGCCGCCAATACGGTTTGGATAACTTGTGCGCCATCGTGGATGTGAACCGACTGGGCCAAAGCGACCCGACCATGCTGCAGCACGACATGGATGCGTACCGTTCCCGATGGGCCGGATTCGGGTGGCATGCCATCGTCGTCGACGGTCATGATCTTACAGCCATCCTCAAGGCCTTCGATGAAGCCGCCCACACCAAAGGACAGCCAACCGTGTTGCTGGCCCGAACGTACAAGGGCAAAGGCATTTCGTTCATCGAGAACAAGGCAGACTGGCACGGCAAACCACTGAAGAAAGGCGAGGAGACCCAGAAGGCCCTCGACGAGCTCACGAAACAATTGCGTCCGAACGGGGCCGTGATTCAGATTCCCAAACCATCGACTCCCGGCACCGCTCCCGCAGCCATCGGCCCGATGCCCGCCGCGCCTTATAAAATCGGTGACTCCGTCGCAACGCGTGAGGCCTTCGGTCTGGCATTGGAAACCTTGGGATCCGTGAACCCCTCGATCGTCGCACTAGACGCCGACGTGAAAAATTCCACGTACACCGACAAATTCGGCAAGAAGTTTTCCAATCGGTTCTTTGAGAGTTTCATCGCGGAACAAAATATGGTGGGCGCCGCCGCCGGTCTGGCGGCCTGCGGCAAAATTCCTTTTGCAGCGACCTTTGCCTGCTTCCTCAGTCGCGCCTACGACTTCATCCGTATGGCGGCGATCAGTGGATCGAACATCAAGCTCGTCGGGACCCATGTCGGCGTCAGCATCGGCGAAGATGGGCCGTCGCAAATGGGCTTGGAAGATATCGCTATGATAGCGGCACAGCCAAACGTGACCGTGCTGTATCCCTCAGATGGCAACTCCACGTATCAATTAGTCGAAGAAGCTGCACAGCATAAGGGAATGGTCTATATACGTGCCGGAAGACCAAAGACTCCGGTCCTCTACGGGCCAGAGGAACGATTCCGCATCGGCGGCAGCAAGATCCTCCGGCAGAGCGCATCGGATGTGCTCACGATCGTGGCCGCGGGAGTGACGCTGTTTGAAGCGTTGAAGGCCCATGACCAGCTGAAGGCATTAGGCATTACCGTTCGCGTAATCGATCTCTACAGCATCGCCCCCATTGATAGAACTACCTTACTGGAGAGTAGTCTGGCGACGCAGCGCCGCATTCTCACGGTTGAAGATCACTACGCCCACGGAGGTCTTGGCGATGCCGTTCTCAGCGCTGTTGCAACGGAGGGCATGAAAGTCTTCAAACTCGCCGTTCGTGAAATCCCGCATAGTGGAAAACCCGAAGAGCTCGTCGACCACTATGGAATTGGAGTGCGGTCCATAGTCGATGCAATAAAGCAGATCATCAAGTAAAGGGTCGCACGACTAGCATGATTTGCTAAAAGATGAAGGCCAATAAAGAGCTTCTGATTCGAGAAGCAGATCTGGCAAGTCATGGCCTATGAAAACCAGTTCTCGCACGGAAGCAAGCCGGCCAACCGCTCGTGTTACAAATCCTAAGATACGGTGTAGAGACTGCCTACGGCTTAGTAGCGACGAACCAGCCTCTCTACATGTAGGGTAAGCGAAGCACAACAAGGGGGAGAGAGCATGACGCGCTCTCCCCCTTGTTCATGTGGCACTGCTGCACTTGTTCGGCTTTAGGCTGCTGGATTGGGTGCGACAAACACCAATACCATTAGCCGCTGGTTCGTATGATTCTTCACGCCATGCTCCTCCCCGGCTTGAGCCAGAGTCCCTTGCCCTGCCTCAAGCATTCGATGGTCGGTGCCGACCTGAAATGTTCCTTGTCCCTCTAGCACGATATACACTTTATCCTGGTTGCCGTGGACATGGCCCTTTTGTTCTTGGCCAGGCTCAAAACAATAGATGTCACAGAAGAAGCGCTCCGTCTGGAGCAGGTTGTTCTTCTTCATTTTCTCACTGTTGAACTGCTGGAAGTCGGCAAGTGTCACGATCTTCATCGTCGATACTCCCCTGGTTCGGCACGTCGGAACTGACGGTCACGGCATATGGGACAAGAGTTTTTGGTATGAATGTTTGAGTTCGTTCAGAGCTTTGTTCATCCCATCCTTCACGTCGTGCCATTTCGCGTCAGTCGCCCCCTTCAATTCGTCCAACTTCTCCTTGACGCCCTCTTTCTTCTTCTCCAACTCGTGGAGCGACTTCTGAAGATCGGCTCGCGTGGACTCAGAGGCTTTTGTCATCCTCTGACGTAGGCCGACGATTTGCCGCTGAATGGCCGCCAACTCCTCTTGTGCCTTCCGTTGAAACGCCTCCTTTTGTTGCGCGGTATATTCCTTGGTGGCGTCGATCGCTTCCTGGGCCTCTTTCGCAACTTTATCGGCACTCGCCGTGGATTCAGCTGCCAGACCGGACCACGGGATCAGGCTCGCAAACGCCACGAATACAGCCCCTGCCGCCAACCAACCTCGATTCATGATTCCCTCATCATGCAGGCCAAAGTATAGTCGGTGACGATTTCAAAGTCACGATCGCTAAACTTTTATGGGAAAGCAGCCGAAAAGGGAAGTTGTGAGCCACAGACTCGCATTCGAGGAGCACCTCCACAATGGCTTTTGAAGCAGGATCGGTCCCCACCCCGGTTGAACGGCTGGAACAAGCCTTGATTAAGAAAATCGAGGCGGGAGAGGTGCAGCTCCTACTCCCACAAGCAGCCAGCCAGGTGCTGGCACGGGCGTCGGATCCGGCCTCCGATGCGGCAAAACCTCATCTTTGATTCACCAGAATCCCTGATCGATCGCGCTCCCTCTCCACTTCAATTTATGGATCGAGAACTGGGTGAACAGTTCATCAAAGGCTTTGAACAGCACGGGGGCCGTTATCTCGGCCGACAGCATATCGAAAAGGTACGAGGGAACGAGGGTGCGCACGTTGTCACGAAGCTGGGCGATGGAACAACAATCAACACGGAGAAGATTCTGGTACTGTCGGACGAATCCCCCACATCTATGCCGTCGGCGACATGGGCCAAGTGGCCCAACATCAAACGGCCAAAGCCGCGTAGGCACGCCTGATCATGCCTCTTCGCTGTTTTGTCTCTCCCGCTGAAACGGCTGCATCTCCAAATCTTTGACCACATAGTGGAGCCTGGCCCATTCGTCTGGACTGAGGTTCACAAACTCACATCCGAACCTACTGGATCGAACCCACCGTACAAGAGCTTGAGATACCTGGATAGGAGGTTCATGATCAGACGTATGGACGCGGAGTTGAAGAGCCGTACCGGGCTTGACCTCGATGAGACTGAAGACGCAGCAGCCTCGAATCGACAAGTCGCTCAGTGTGCCTTCGCCAGAGACCACATTCGCAGAGCTAAATGAGCTCCGAAATTGAACAGCGAACCGAGTATCCTTCCGTTGTTCCATAAGCAACTCGCAAGATCGTGCGTTGCTAGCCCTTTATAGTGCCGATCGAACGGAATCCGCCGCCTGTAAAATTCCTAGGCCGCCCGTTTTCTGCATCTTCCCTGGGTGGTCCGTGTGAGCAGTGGCACGAATTCTTCACCCGGCATCGGACGGCCAAAGAAATGCCCCTGAGCTTCATCGCACCCTTGCCCGCAAAGAAGCGCTACCTGTTCGTCGGTTTCCACCCCCTCTGCCAACACGGAAAGATTCATACTGTGCGCGAGAGAGATGATGGCGGAAGTAATTGATGCATTGGCCGCGTTGCGTGCCCCATCCCGGGTGAACGATTGGTCGATCTTGAGCATGTTTAGAGGAAACCGCTGCAAATGGCTCAACGAGGAATAGCCGGTCCCAAAATCATCGATCGACAACCTCACACCCATGCCCCTGAGCTCCTGCAGCATGGTGATGGACGTCTCTACATGTCGCATGATGATGGATTCCGTTAATTCCAACTCAAGATATTCCGGATCGAGCCGGGTTTCCTGTAAGGCCTTCGCGATGGCGCTCGTCAATGAAGCCCCATGAAAGAAAGAATTGGAGACATTCACTGACATTCGAATGGGGGCGCACCCAGCATCTTGCCATGTTTTGTTTTGCCGGCACGCCATGAGCAACACTTCTTGGTCCAATTTCTGAATCATTCCTGTGTCAATCGCCACGGGAAGAAACTCGGCAGGCAACAACATTCCTCGATCGGGGTGATGCCATCGAATCAAGGCTTCTGCACCCACAATCCGGTTGGCCCTGATGTCCACTTGCGGCTGGTAATACACGACGAACTCGTGACGTTCCAACGCCTTCCGTAAATCGTTTTCCATCTCGAGTCGCTCGGCCGCCAACGCATTCATAGTTTTCGAATAGAACTGAAAGTTATTTCGACCTTGATCTTTTGCGTGATACATCGCGATATCCGAACTCTTCAGCAGGAAATCGACTGAATCCCCGTCGGTCGGGAAGATCGCGATCCCCACACTGGCGGTTACGGTAATCTCATGCCCATCGATCAAGAACGGTCTCGCCAACGCTTCCAAAATACGTCTGGCAACCGTTCCGGCATCCTGGGGATCCCGAATGTTCATCAGC
>JBKKBQ010000221.1:0-7694 GCA_046714015.1 Nitrospira sp. | reverse complement strand
GAAGATCGAGGGGCGAGGGTTTCCAGCAAGCAGGTCGGCACATTCCCGAGAATCGGCGTGAACTATGCGGGGGCGTGGGCGAAAAAACCTTGGCGGTTTCGTTTGCTCGCGAGCGAGGGTTAACTAGAACCCGCAGGCTGGTCAAAAAGTCCGTCGTTCTCACCCGCCCAACCCCCGGCGCGCCGAGACGCGCCTCTCCACGGGCAAGGCCGCAGCGAGGTCCGCGAGGCGACGAATAAGAAGCCTCAAGTTTGCGGACGGGCGCGAGTTGGTGAGCGCCCAGTGTCCTAGAGGCGAGGCGTATTCTTTCTCACCCGCCCACCCGAGCTGCTCTTAGCAGCTCTTGCCCGGCGGTACGTTGAGGCTTTGAGCGATGCGAGAAGGCCGCTGGCGGACTTTTTCAACAACCTGTTAGTCGATTTTACGATCGCCGGTGATTTTGGTTGCAGAGGTCACCGGCGGAGCAATTTGGATCTGAGGCCCTTCCACATTTGGAAGCCTGCCGGCACCCTGCCCCTCCGTGATTCGCGCATTGTCCGTCTTCATCAGCTTCTGTTCGGCATTCTTGACTGACTCCGCTGATTTCGACAGCGTGGAAGCTCCGTACGCATCCTTTTGGCCGGGATCGTTCGCCGTGGACTGGCCGTTCACGGGACTGCCCGTGTTCTTCATGGGGTAGCCTTCATGTTTTGGCAGCAGCGCCGGGTTGGCCGACGCCATGGAAATCCCAAACAGGACTGCGGAGGCGGTTGCGACTACGGCAGTAACGAGTTTCATACCCTTTCTCCCTTTGAGATAGAAGGATGGACACATCATGGTGTCGAGTTGAAAGCACGAGTCACGCGGGTTGAATCATAGCGATGGAGGACCATTCTGTCAAACGGGCAAGCGGTGACGGGAGACTTGCGTGATTTGCGAGAAAAGCGGGATTGGCCAGGGGCTTCAGCCGCTCGCGTCGCGCCTGTCGCGCGTATCGTGCTCCTTAACCCGCATTATTCATGACCGCTTCTGCTGCAAACGCGGATTCGCCGCTACGAAAAGCCTATCGGCGGGCGTGCTCGCCGCTCAGTCCCTCGACATACTGTTTCAAGTATGCCTCCGTCCTTCGCGGCTCCGCTTGTCCGTCTCGCCTGGCGACTGCGCGATTTCGCGACGAACCGTCATGAATAATGCGGGTTAGGTCGGTCGCCGAGGAGGATGGCGCCGGCCACGCCCACGGTGCCGAAACGCCGGTCCGCGGCTGACACCGGGGAGACGGATAGTGACGGTCGTGCCTTCGCCGGTGGCGCTGCCGATTGTAATGGCCCCACCGTGCTCTTCGATGATTTTTTTGACGCTGGGGAGACCCAACCCGATGCCGGATTGTTTGGTCGTAAAAAAGGGCTCAAACACTTTGTCGACGATTTCAGCGGGAATCGGAACCCCATCGTTCTTGATGAGAATCTGCACGTCGAACCCTCGTCCGGCACGATGTTGCGTGACCTGGATATGGAGATGGCCGCCGGGAGACATGGCCTCGCACGCGTTTCGGAAGATGCTCAAGAACGTCTGTTGGAGCTTGGCTTCATCGCCGCGCACCGGGGCAATGACATTGGCGTACTCCTTCGTCACCTGAATGCGGGTGGCTTCCAGATCGGTGCCCACCACGACGAGGGCGCTCTCGAGCACCTCAGGAATGCGGCAGAGATGGCGATTCAGTTCGAGCGGCTTGGCGAAGTCGAGGATCTCATTGAGGATCGCCTCGATCCGGATCAGGTCGCGCATGGCATTCTCAACCCGTGTCTGGGGGTCGAAGTCGAGAATCCCTTCACCGGTCACTTCTTCGAGTTGCGAGCGAATGGACGCGAGCGGTTCTCGAATCTCCGTCGCCAAGAACGCGCTGAACTCCCCAATCGCGGCCTGGCGTTCTTGCTTTCGAATAATGGGCTCAGACGGGGCGGCCACGGACGGTCGGAGGCCCGCGGTTCCGTCGACGTCGGTCGTCGGAGCAGGAGCGGCTGCTTGTGGCGCCGGTGCCTGTAAGAGCTCCGCGAGTTTGAGAATAATGGGCTCCAGCGTACGGGCATCGGTGGTCTGATACCGTTGTGCGTCTTTCGACCCCAGCGTAAACGTCCCGCCGACCTGGCCTTTGACGAAGAAGGGAATGACGAGTGACGACTGAAACCGGTCTTTGAAGAGATGTTTGTGATCCAGAAAGCGCCCCTGGGTGGAAGCCAGATCGTGATCCACGCGGGGCTTGCGATGGCGGACGGCCCATCCCGCCGCCGAACTGTCGAGCGTCAAACGTTGACCTGGTTTTAACTCTTTCTTGGCGTCTTTCGGGTCGAGTTTCACATCGCCGGCGATTCCCAACACCTCGACATTTCCCGCCAGCGGATCGTAGTAGCAAGCCCATGCGCGGTCATACGCCACATATTCATGAGCTTCGGTCAAGACCGCCTCAATCTTTTCTTGGAGCTCGGGTGAAAAGTGCTTGATCATCGGCGGAAACAGGTCCGCTCCGGTTTGCTGAGGAGGGCTCGGCTCCTGGGTGACGTAGGAACGACTCAACACCACGTTGGTATTGAAGAGTCCTTCGCGGTCCAGCGCCTTGGTCATGCCGTCGCACATTTGCTCGAGCTGAGATTTATCCTTCTTGGAGAAGGCGGCGCTCTCTTTCCGTCCGATGACCAGGCAACCGTAAACGTGACTGAAGTGGCGAAGCGGAACGACGAGCAGAGATTTCGACCCGGGGGTGATCAACCGCAGGCGGATGGCACGCCCACCGTCAGGATCTTGGCCGGTCGGGGCCAAGGCCGCGGCACGTTGCGTCGACAGGGTACGGAGAATCGCTTGAACATCCCTCGGCGTGAACCCGCGCGACGCATGTTCGAGGAGTGGACCATTCTCTTGATGGAAGATAGCCGCCAATGCGGCATCCGTGCCGATGTCGTTTAGCGCGGCGTTCAACGTCCGTTGAAGATGCGTTTCCGGAGCCGGTTTGGTGTGAGCAGTTGCTGTGGTCATACGTGCAAGCCCGAGCGGGCGCATTGTAGCCGGAACGTGGGCGAATAGCTACTCTCTCTCTGAACCTGAGCCACCTGACGGTCAATCTCGCGGCATTTTGTCGGGATCGAGTTCAACCAGCCGTAATCGACCATTGCCGATGTGGTCGGTTTTATAAATTCGGTCGCGTATCTGCATCGTTCCTATCAGGAGATTGCCGGTGATCACAAACGTGAAGTCGCCTTGTACAGGTGGCTTGAAGGTCCCGCGGATGACGGCGGTGTCGTTGATACGGGAAACCGTGGTGGAGATGTCCAATTCGGGGTTGGCTTTATCGAAGAGCTCTACGGTGATCCTGGGAAGAGGTCTGGCGCCTGCATCCTTCAACGCTTGGAGAAGAGGAATATCGAGCGTAATCTCTCGATCGCGGACTACCCATGGTTTCCTTGGCACCGGTGGTTGGCCGGAGGGGGGAGGGGTTAGGAGGGTGTGCCACAAGCTCTGTGGTACCGGGGGCTCATCTGCCCACGCGATCTGGCCGACAATGACCCCCAGCACCACAGCGAGAAGAACATGACGGAATTGGTGAGTCACAGAATCGTCCCTCCGTGTCCAGATTTCGCGTGCATTTCATTATATCGAACTTGATATCGCGGCGCGATCATGACAGGAAGGACCGGAAGCCGGTCCTTCCTGTGTCCTGACGGTTAAGGGATTGTCTCGCGAGCCTTTCCATCCGAATCGTCGTCAGATTCATCGTCGTCATCGTTGAGAGAATCTGTGCTCGGTTGTGCCTGAGAATCTTTCAACCTGTCGGGAGATGTGGCGGCAGACGCCGCAGTTCCCGTGCGCCATGCCGCGATGATGTGACGGACTTCGTTCATGGAGCGTGCATTGTCTGCGGAGTTTGTCGGGTTGATCCTGTGATCGATCCCGGCCGGCCGGCCGTTGATCATGATCTTCGGGTTTGAGAAATACTTGACGCGAGGACAGGACACAGTGGGGCAGGCGTAGGCCATGATCGTTCGGAATTTCCCAATGGGGTCCCGATACCCATACGAGTAGGGATAGACACCGGTGCCGCCGCTCGCGCGATCGTGTGCATCTCCCATATTATGCCCCAGTTCGTGGGTGAGGGTGTTGTTCGCGACACAGTCGCGATCCGTCACGCTGAAGGCATAACCGGCAAAGCTGGCACGTGGGCCGTTCGCCATGACATAAGCAATGCCACAATAGGCCCCACCATTGTCTACGATCAATGCGACCATATCGGCCTTGTATTGATTTCGCAGTTGATGAACCGAATCCAGAAAGCCATCGCTCGTCCTCTGCAAACGCGAGAGATCGGTGCTGATGTTGCCCGTTTCCGCATAGGCAACCTCGGCGGCGCGAACCAGCCGGAGCTGCATCGCGATCTGGCTGTTCCTGTAGGCTTGATTAGCCAGATCAACGCCCAGAGCGATCAATGCATTCATGGCAGCCTGGCCACCCTGCTTCGCTCGTGCTGTGGCAGTGTACACGACTAACAGGTCGACGACGGTGTTCGTCGTCGCTGCGGCAGTGGTCACCGTGTCGGTCGCTGCGGCGGCAGAGGCATCGGGTTGTTGGAAGTTGGGCTCTGGAGCAGGAGGGTCAACAGGGGTCCCATCATCGGGCACCACGAGTGGGTGGTGATCCGGCCGCATGGCGTCTTCGTCCACTTCGACGAGACGATGCCGGTTGTCCTCGGTCGGCTCGATTTTGTAGAGACGCTGACCCGAGGTAATCGTTCCGGCCATCTTGGTGCCGCGTACCGCCAACGTGACATCGCTGTCCTGGTCACCTCGCAGCCGTCCGCGCCACACCGTTGCCTTGTTGCGATGGACTTCCGGCTCATTGAGCTCCAGTGTCCGAGTTCCGGCATCGAAAAGGTCCAGCGTGATGTCGGGTTTCGTCTCTTTACGAGCGCGTTTCATAACCTCCAATGCAGCGGGATTAAGTCCCATGGTGCGATGCCGACGCACCCATCGTTTGGACATCTCAGGTGACGGAAAGGCCTGAGCGATCGCAGGGGGAATGTCACTTGGGGTTTCCACGAAGAGTGGCAGCTGAGACGGCGTCGATGCGCAGAGTCCAGCAGTGGGTATGCCGAAGACGGTCGCATACAGACAAAGGACCATCATGCGTGAACGGAAGAGCGAGACGCGATGGGTCCTACGACCTCTCGGCCACTGTCGAATTGTCAACGTCGACTCCATGTAACCTCCTCTGGCTATGTGAGTGATGGATCACAGACAGCAAGGGGCATGGACAGCAAGGGGCATGCCTCCCCAGAGAATGATGTGTCCTCTTGGACAGGAGCCCAGATCGTCCACAGTATCAACCGCTTTCACTGTGGACATGCACAATTCACAGATGAGTAGGAATGAAAATTATGGAGCGAGCGTAAAAGTGAAGGTCGTGACCTACGTAGAGACTCACATCGTCATTCGCAGACTGTTCTATGATGAAACAGGACATGCATGGCTGTGCAGTCTGGTGATGTTCAAGCGAGGAGATGATCGGGAGCGCGTCTTAGCGAATGATTTTGCTCCATTGGCGCAGTTCTGGTGAATTGTCGGATGTTTCAGTCCGGATTGATAATTGTGGGAGGGCGCCGCGGTTCGTCTGGGACCTCTGGAAGGGGACGGCGGTCGACGGTCCAGCTGTTGAGGATGGTGGTGACCAGGCTGATGACCAGCGCGCCACCGACTGCAGGCCAGAACCCTGAGACGGTAAACCCCTTGACCAGGAACGCGGTGAAGCTCAGCAACAAGGCGTTCAAGACCACGAGAAAGAGGCCGAGCGTAAACACGATCAATGGCAAAGCGAGCAGAAAGAGAATAGGGCGCAGAATCACATTCAAGAATGTCAGAATCAGCACGGCGGCAATGCCGGCCGTGAAGCTGTCGGTCTCCAGCCCTGGGATTATTGCGATCGCCAAAAAAACGGCGATCCCGGTGATGAACACCCGCATGAGGGCCTGGCGCACCCCACCATGGAATGGTGATTCGTGCACGGCCCTCGCAAAACGAATGGTGGGCATCGGCTACCGGGGTGGTGACGCAGTTTTTACCGATGAATAATGAACCACTGTTGCGGACACCTTCTTAGTCTTATCATCTTTCGACGCTTCAATGATGACCCGGTCGCCCACGGCGGGCGGGTCGATCGATTTCGGGTTGTTCTTATTCTTATATTTTACCTGCTTGGTGAGCAGGACTGACACGACCGGTCCTTTGGCTGTTTTGACTTCAAGATGCTTTGCATCGATCGCTGCCACGATGCCGAGCACGTGCAGCAACTCCGGACCTGTGCCCGAGGCTATAGAGGTTCTAGGAAACAGCCATAAGGAAGTAAACAAAATTACGCCGACTACGATGAGTCGATTGTAGTTTCTTGCCATCATGAGGTCTAACGAGGATGTGTGCTGAGTTTAACTTGGAGCGGCAGTTCAGGATTGCACAACCGTATCCATGACTCCCACTATACAAATTCTTCGCGGTGAATACCACCACACCATTTTAGCCCGCATTATTCACGAGAGTTCGTGACGAAACCGCAGAGATGCCAGGCGAGACGGGCATGCGGAGCCGCGAGAGCCCGAGGCATACTTGAAACAGTATGTCGAGGGACCGAGTGGCGAGCCTGCCCGCTGGCCGCGCGAAGCTCGCGGCCAGGCTTGTCGCAGCGGCGTATCGGCGGTTGCAGTAGAGGTCATCGTGAATAATTCGGGTTAGGTCGGGTGCAATCGTTGAAAACCTGCGAGGCGAACGATCAGGAGGACTAAGACAGGCAGGTGCATCAGTAAGCCGCTCATGCCCATGAACGTTTCTCCGATCCAGAAGGTCATGCCGAGGTTAAAGGCCAAGACTCCGTAGTACAGCCCGATGCCGAGTACGAGATTCTGCGTGATCGGTTGGGGCGGTGAGAGAGCGGGGAGGCGCCGGTCCAGCGGGAAATAGATCGCCAGTGAAATCAGTCCGACCACAGCCCAGCCGACATAGTTGGCGAATGGGACACCGAAATGCCGGCCCGGGTCGGGATAGTAGTAGATCTTGCCCAAGAACCAACGGTCGCCGAGTAGCGCCACCGGATCGATCACCATATCGATAAAGGCAAACAGACACGCCGTCAGCGCGAAGACACCCCAACTCGTGCGGGTCTCCACATCGAATTGCAACGGCCTGAGAGGAGCACGCTCGACGCTCGGAGAGGAATCAAACGGCAGTAAGAGCCCGAGCGCTACACAGTAGGCGGCGAAGAGGAGGAAGCTGAACGAGATGGAATCCATAAACGGCACGTTCGAAAAGTACAGTTCCTGCCCGACCGTGGAGCCGTTGTAGAAATACCAGCCGAACGGGATGCCGGTTCGTGTGGACGAGAACTCACAGACGAACGCTGTGATCCAGCTGATGAGCCAGAAGCGCCATGTGCGTGGCCAGCCGATCAGTGTGATGGCCGAAAAAAGAAACGCGGCAAGAAACAGAAAGACATAGGGGCGAAGGAGGATAGTGTTGAAGAAGAGAGCAAGATATTCCATCAATGTTCAATGGTGAATGGCTAATGTTAAATGGAAGAAACCGCTCACAATTCAACATTCATCATTCAACACTCAACATGTGACGTTGCTCCAACGAACCCCGTACCGCCTGTGACGAGGGCTTTCATGAGAAGTGCTGAGTGCTGAG
>JBKKBQ010000220.1:0-3522 GCA_046714015.1 Nitrospira sp. | reverse complement strand
ACAGATGGGCTAACGGCCCGATAAATGGCGCCAGCATGGTATCGCGTCGCTCCGTCAGCATCCCCTCTCCCGCCGCCACCTGCATCTTTCGGTCGGCAATCGTCTTGGAGAGGATGTTGCTCATCATCAATTGCTGACCCGGCGAGCCGACAACCCTCCCAAAAAGACGCCCCTTCAGCACCTCCAGCTCATCCGGGATGGAAATCTTCACCCGCACGCCATGTGGCGTCGCCCAACTGGACCGCTGAATCGAATAGTCGTAGGAAAAGACCTGCTCTCGCGGCTCGCGGAATGGACCGTTGATCTCCACGATGGTGAAGGTGTTTTCAGTCGATGGCATGGTTCGCTCGCTTTCCCGGGTGACAACGACACCCTCTATTGCTCGTACTATAAGAGCTTGAAGTTGGAGAGGACAAGAGGCTATCTATAGAGGGGCAGCGCAACTGATGCAAGGCGAAGGGCGACAGCTGTTGGGCTCAGCATTCAGAATGTGGCGGTTCCCCCACCGCGACGACAGCGGTGGAGATCCAGAGCACGAGACAGCATTCGCACACACTGATATACTCCGACCGAGGATTCCTTCGGGAGAAGGCATGGCCAAGAAAGGCTATCCTGGACTCGTTTTGGTGCCCCCCAGCGATCGAACGATCTTGAAGCGCCGGCTGCTTCACTTAGCATTGATCGTCATCGCGATGATCTGGTGTGCATCGGCGCTGAACGTATGGTCACCTACCTCCAACGACAAGGCGAATTGCCTTCCTATTGTCGGGCAGGAAGGTCCGAACAGTTCCGCTGAAACATGTGGCCAATCGCAATCGGTCACGGAGCCGCCACCAAGTCAAAGTGCGTTCAGCCTTACGACAGTCTCACAGGCCGAAGGCCTGGGCGAATCCCAGAATCCCCCGCCTTCCCCCACTCCTGATCCCAATCAGGACGCGACCAAGGACAATCGTGGTGAAGATTCAAAACCAAAACCATCTAGTCCGGCCAAGGCACCTCTAAGTAACGAGCAATCAGCATCAAGTCCGCCGGCATCAACATTAACTCAAAATCAGGACGTCGACGCGCGTCTCGCCGAGCAGGGCGATGCGTTCGCACAATATCGCCTCGGCCGCTATTACGCATTGCGTGATGGGCGACAGACCCAAGAGTCAGTACGCTGGTATAAAAAGGCTTCGCCCGGCCTGCACCGCCTCGCCGAGACCGGCAATGGACAAGCCATGTACGTCCTGGGAGTCATGTACGCCTATGGCCGCGGAGTGACAAGGAGTCCAGAGGAGGCCCGCCGCTGGCTGAGTCAGGCTGTAGAAAACAAAATTTCGGCAGCTCAGCCGGTTCTCGCGAAGCTGGCAGTGCACCCTCATACCAATCCCAATCCGAAAGCAGCTGAACAGTCAAAAGACCTCAAGCGGCAGAACTGAAGCTATCCAGCTACTCTCCAATATTGCGCTGATAGATGCGATCTCATACAATGCTTCCCCACCATGAACGCCATCACCCGTATCAAGACGAAAACGCCAGTTCCGTACAAGCTGACCCACATCGAAACTGATACCCACGATACCAAGACCTTCCGTTTCGAATTACCTGGCGATGCCACACTGGACATGTTGCCCGGCGACTTTCTCTATGTGCATGCGACCATCAACGACAAAGCCGTAAAACGGCCGTATACCCCCTCGTCGTTGCCCGGCACGACTGGGTTCTTCCATCTCACGGTCAAACGGTATGACGCTGGTGTCGTCTCAAAGTACCTGCATGATCGGCAGATCGGCGAGACGGTGCTGGTGAGCGGGCCAAACGCCGGCGGCCATTGGGTCGATGGCATGGCCAACCGCGTGGGATTCGTGGCGGGAGGCACCGGCATCACGCCGATGATCTCCATTATTCGCTGGATTCTGACCAAAACAATCGATGCAGAGCTATTCCTGATCTTCGCCAACAAAACAGAATCGGACATCATCTTCCGGCAAGAGTGGGAACGAGCGGTCCGAGACCATCCGAACTTTCACTGCCATCACGTCTTGGAACAGCCACCTGTGGGATGGACAGGCAGCATAGGCCGAATGACACCTGAAATTCTGCGACAACACCTTCCCGCACCCGATGCCAGCACCTGCATTTTTCTCTGCGGCCCTCCGCCGATGGTCGATGTTCTAGAAACCACACTCAAAGAACTCGGCTATCCTGAGCAGACGATCATTCTTCCCTAACAGGATGCGGAAAAAGTCCGCCAGCGGCGTTCTCGCATCGCTCAGAGGCTCAACGTACCACCGGGCAAGAGCTGCTAAGCGCAGCTCGGGGGTGGGCCGGGTGAGAAAGGATACGCCTTCGCCTCTTCGCTCGCTGCGGCCTTGCTGGACAGCCTTTTTGCGCATCCTGCATGGCGGATCAGCGTCGTCTCAAACCTCGATATACATGACGGCTACAGAGGTTGGAATGAGTTTTTCCGCAGCCTGATAGGTGGTTGATCGGCGACGGAGCCGATGGATTTGTTGTGTATTGGAGGAGCCATGCCGAAAAATATCGTGATCTGTTCCGATGGAACCGGCAACACAGCCATCAAAGGACGAGGCACCAATGTGTTCAAACTGTTTGAGGCGATCGATCTGAACGGCCATAAGACACGACCGGAGCTCACTCCCCAAGTCGCGCTCTATGATGACGGAGTCGGAACGGAAGATTTTAAGCCGCTCAAAATCTTTGCCGGTGCGACGGGATATGGACTCAGCTGCAACGTCAAACAACTGTACAAGGAGTTGGTCCGCATTTACGACCCAGGCGATCGGATTTTTCTCTTCGGGTTCAGCCGAGGCGCGTTTACCGTGCGGACCCTGGTAGGCCTCATCACGGCGTGCGGCATCCTGGATTTTAAAAAACTCAAAACGGCAGACGCTCTCGATGCCGCCGTCAACGATATCTATAGGGTCTATCGGAAATCCTACCGCACCGCGCTGGCAAAATTGTTTCTCGGCGAGCCGGATAACTCCTTAATCGCCGAGTTCAAAAGCGAACGCTGTCTCGCGTGCGAGGTCCCGATCGCATTCATGGGCGTGTGGGACACTGTAGATGCCGTCGGGCTGCCGTTCCATCTCAGCGATTTCATCAACATGGTGTTCTACCGGTTCAAATTTCGTGACCACAAATTGAGCAAACTGGTGAAGCACGCCTGCCATGCGCTCGCGATTGATGATGAACGACATTCGTTTCACCCTATTCTTTGGGACGAGAGTGAAGAAGATACAGGACGAATCGAACAAGTATGGTTCGCCGGAGCCCATTCGAACGTCGGTGGTGGGTATCCAAAACAGGGCATGTCGCTCGTGGCGCTCGAATGGATGATGCGGAAGGCGGAGTGCACCGGCGGCGAAGGTGAAGGACTCCGCCTGCTTGCGGCCGATCGGGCACTCTATTATGACCACGCGAATGTGGATGACAAATTGTACGATCCCCGTTCCGGGTTAGGGGTTTTCTATCGATCGAAAGTGCGGGACATTGGTGAGATTTGCCGGATGCATCATG
>JBKKBQ010000219.1:0-3952 GCA_046714015.1 Nitrospira sp. | reverse complement strand
GTCCATGCCGGTGAAGTCGGAGGACTACTGGATACTATTCTGGGTCGCCTGTCGAAGCACATCGAAAAAGCAATGAAACTGAAAGGACAACTTAAGAGCGCAATGGTCTATCCCGCTGCGATTCTCGGAATTGCCACTATCGTGATCACGGTTCTGATGATCTGGGTCATCCCCGTATTTGAAAAGATGTTTAAAGAAATGTCCGGCGGGAAGATGGGACTTCCAGCGCCGACGCAATTGGTCATCGATATGAGCAATTTCGCCCAAGGAAACTGGTACATCATCCTGGGGGTGCTCGTCGCGACTGTGGTGGCAGTCAAAAAATACTACGCCACTCCACAAGGCCGGTTGGCCATCGATAAGCTCCTACTGAAAACGCCGGTGTTCGGAGACCTCATCAGAAAAGCGTCGGTGGCCAAATTCACGCGGACACTGGGGACCCTGTTGGCCAGTGGTGTTCCACTGCTGGAAGCGTTGACAATTTGCGCCAAGACCTCAGGCAACAAGGTCGTGGAAGGAGCGCTGCTGGATGCAAAAGTCAGCATCAGCGGAGGGAAGACGATCTCTGAACCGCTCGCCAAGAGCGGGACATTCCCCAAAATGGTCACCCACATGATCTCGGTTGGAGAATCGACGGGCGCATTGGACAATATGCTGGGGAAAATCGCTGATTTTTATGAAGACGAGGTAGATCAGGCGGTGACGAATCTTACCACCCTTTTGGAACCGATGATGATGGTTTTCTTGGGTATCACCGTCGGGTTTATCGTGGTCGCCATGTATCTGCCGATCTTTACGATGGCGTCTGCAATCGGTTAAGCGAATTGCCGACTGGAGTTGAGACGTGTCTTCATTTCTCCAGACAGTGGGGGGATGAAGCCGCTGACTTTCGGGCGAACCTCTTCGTTGTTGCGATCACGAGCGACGAACTCCCAACACATAGTGATGTCGGTCGATACCTCCACGAAGTCAGGCGGAATATCATGACGAAGGCCATCTTGTAGGTGGGGTCATTTCGTGGAAGACGTCAAGGCCAGAATTTCCTGGTTGATGGGATGGCGAGTTGTTCTCGTGACGCTTCTCTTGGGGTTATCCCTCGCGTTCGAGGTGACCAAGGGCGAAAGGGTTGAAACGTTCTATGCCCTGATCATCTTCACCTATGCGGTCACGATCCTGTACGCATTCGTATTCCGGTATCTTACCAGTCCTGAAATCTTCGTGCAGTTTGCCTGGGCTCAAATCACCGTCGATTTCATGCTCGAAACGGTCTTGATTGCAAGGACGGGCGGCATCGAAAGCCCCTTTGCCGTGCTCTATGTGATCAGTGTGACGGTGGCAAGTTTGGTCCCGCGTCGCCGCGTGGGCCTGTTGACGGCCAGCCTCTGCATCATCCTGTTTGGGATTCTGACCAATGTGCAGCTCTACGGCCTTGCTGAAGTATGGGGATGGTTGCCCCACGTTCGCCTCAGTGCCGCCGAGACGCTCCAGGCATTCGGCGTCTATAGTCTGGCGTTCCTGGTCGTCGGTTTTTTAAGCGGCGCTCTCGCGGATCAGCTTCGGCTGGCAGATCAATCGCTCCGTGAAAAAGAACAGGGACTAAGCCGTCTTCAAGCATTCCATGAGAATATCGTGCACAGCATCAGCAGCGGCGTCTTTACGACCGATGAGAAGGGCCGGATTACTTCGTTCAACCCTGCGGCGCAGGAAGCGACAGGCTATAGCTTTCAGCAAGTACAGGCACGTCCCTGGCGGGAAGTGTTCAATTGGCATCCCGGTCGGCAAGAAGACGATCGCATGCAGGATATATCTGCCCACATGCGGTTCGAAGTGGAGTGCAAACGGTCCGATGCCAATCGGTTGATTCTAGGCATGACGCTTGCGCCTTTGCACGAGCGTGGAGAGCAAACGGGACTAGTTGGAGTGTTCAAGGATCTCACTCAGATCCGTGATCTCGAAGAAGAAATGCAGCGCAAGGAGTGGTTGGCCAGCCTAGGGGAGATGTCGGCCGGGATGGCCCACGAAATCAGGAATCCTTTGGGTGCACTGGCTGGAGCGATGCAGATGCTTCGGAAGGATCTCCTGGCCGATGAAACCAGCCAACGCCTGATGGACATTGCGGTTCGGGAAGCGACTCGGTTGGATACCATCATCACAGAGTTTCTCCAGTATGCCAGGCCGCCGGCGCTGAATTTGGCGGAGTACGATTTAAACAAAGTCCTTGCTGAGACTCTCGATCTAGTACAACATGAAGCACGAAGCAGAACGAACATCACCATCGCGGCCTCACCGTGCACCGGGACATTGCCCGCGCAAGTGGATCAGGATCAAATGAAACAAGTGTTCTGGAATCTGGCGGTGAATGCCTTCGATGCCATGCCGAAGGGTGGGCAACTGACGATCGCAACGGGGTGTAGGAAGGTCGATGTCGGAGGGCGGAAGGCCGAGGTGGTCGAGATCTCATTTCATGATACCGGAGAAGGTATCCCGAAGAACAATCTCGGGAAAATATTTCTTCCGTTCTTTACCACCAAGAAGCGAGGCTCTGGGTTGGGGTTGGCTGCAGTCCATCGCATCGTCGATCTTCACGGAGGGTGGATCAAAGTGGAAAGCCAGGACGGGCAGGGGACAAGATTTGGAGTCTGCTTGCCCTGTACGGCGGATTCAGGAGTGCGGCTCTGGCACGAAGGTAAAGAACCGTGGAAAAGATCCTAATCGTTGATGACGAACAAAGCTTGCGCGACGTATTGAGCATCATGCTCAAACGGGCCGGGTATGCCGTGACCAGCGCCATGGACGGCGAAGAAGCCGTCGAGCTTCTGAATAAAGAAATCTTTGATCTGGTCATCACCGATTTGCGGATGCCAAAGATCGATGGCATGGAGGTCCTGAAGGCCGTAAAGTCCACCTCACCGGAAACAGTCGTGCTGATCATCACGGCTTTTGCTACCGCTGATTCCGCTGTCGAAGCCATGAAACAGGGTGCGTACGACTATCTGACGAAGCCGTTCCAGGTCGATGAAGTCCAGTTGATCATCCGGAATGCACTGGAAAAAAGGCGCCTCACGACCGAGAATATGCTCCTCAAACGGGAGATGGCGAGCCAGTCGTCATTCGCGCAGCTGGTCGGCCAAAGCGAGGCGATGCAGAAGGTATTTGACGTCGTACGGAAAGTCGCTGACTCGAAAAGCAATGTCCTCATCTGCGGCGAAAGTGGAACAGGAAAAGAGTTGGTCGCGCGCGCGATTCACTACAACAGTGCTAGAAGTGTCAGGCCGTTCGTGGCGGTTAATTGCAGTGCCGTACCTGAGACGTTGTTGGAGAGTGAGCTGTTCGGCCACATGAAGGGCTCGTTCACGGGGGCTATTTCCAATAAAGCCGGACTGTTCGAGATCGCCGATGGAGGAACCATCTTTCTCGATGAGATCGGTGATACGACCCCGACGATTCAAGTGAAGTTGCTGCGTGTCATCCAAGAACGGGAGTTTCGGCGGGTCGGCGGCAATCAGGACGTGAAAGTCGATGTACGTGTGGTGGCCGCCACCAATAAGGATCTGGAGAAAGCGGTCGCGGACGGTTCGTTTCGCGAAGACCTGTACTATCGTTTGGACGTGATTCCGATACGGCTCCCACCTTTGCGCATGCGTACCGGCGATATTCCGTTACTGGTCAATCACTTTCTGGAACGGTTTTCAGAAGAAAGCGGCAAGCCCAAACCCGTGATTAGCCAGGAAGCGATGCATATTTTGCTGGGTCATGAATGGCGCGGCAACGTCCGTGAGTTGGAGAATCTGATCGAACGGGTCGTCGCATTTTCAACCGAAGGACCTGTGACCGAGGGCGAGGTGCAGGGATGGCTTCATCGACCTGCGACGCAACCGCAGCACCCGGCGATGCCGATGGATCTGACTGACGAGGGGTTGGATCTTGAGGGGCTCATCAACGGCATCGAAAA
>JBKKBQ010000218.1:0-3438 GCA_046714015.1 Nitrospira sp. | reverse complement strand
GAGTTTGTGTACGCTGATGAGTGGGGTCCTTCTGGGTCGGGGACCTGTCTCAGAGGGGTGATACTGTGGAATCGTTGAACCTTCCTTTCGACTGATTTCTTCCTCGCCCCACGGTGCGGCGAGGAACGACTCGATTGCAGATACCGCGTTACCCCTTAAGGATGACGAGCTTATGTGACAACAAGGACAGAGCAGGCGCTCTGGTGCACCAGTTCCGTTGAGACGCTACCCACTTCCCCCTCAAAGAGAACAGGTCAGAAATAAATGATTGGCGGGTGACTCGGCTTTTGGTACAGTGCGGGGCTTCGTTGTCGATACTCGTTTCATTACCTTCAAGAGGTTATCTGAATGAGGACAACAATAGGGTATAGGCCGGTCTGCTTCAGGGGAAGCGCATATGGGTTGGTCCTTGCCGTCCCATTGATCGTACTTTCCGGTTGTGCGCTTCAAAAAGGCTCGACCAGCTCTCTGACTTCCCACATCGAGCAAAATACTCCATCAGTTCTGATTGCTGACGCCTCTCACCAGACCACTCCTTCATCTGTACCAGCCCTCGAAGTCTCTTCTGAAGAACCACTCGATCCATTTTCCAAGCCTGGCGAGGAAGGGGTGGATGAGTATGATCCTTGGGAATCGCTCAATACCAAGTTCTTTGAATTCAACCGGCAGCTCGATCGGTGGGTGCTGAAACCGGTCGCCAAAGGATACAACTACGTCGTTCCGAATATCGTCCAGGTCGGCGTCAGCAATATCTTTTACAATAGTCGTGCGACTCCGCGATTCATGAACAATATGTTTCAGGGGAAATTCACAGGGGCTGGGATCGAAGTTGGGCGATTTCTCATTAATACGACGGTTGGGATCGGCGGATTTTTTGATGTGGCTCAGCGGCTCAATCTCACGACACCGGAAGAAGATACCGGACAAACGCTCGGATTTTACGGAGTTCCACCCGGCCCTTATATCATGGTGCCGATTCTAGGACCGTACACGGTTCGAGATCTTGTCGGCTATGTCGGAGACATTGCCCTGAATCCGATTTACTGGCTGATCCTGCCGACCATGCATAATATAGATGCAATTCCGACCGTGGTCTCGATAGATGAGCGGGCGGCCACGTATGCCATCTCGCTTGCCGCACGTGCGACTGAAGTCGTAAACGATCGCTCACTGAATCTGGAAAAGTTTCAGGGTGTTGAAGAATCGACTCTGGATCTCTATGCCGCGGTCCGTAATGCCTACTTGCAAAAACGAGCCAGAGCCATTCGCGAATAGCTCCAACGACCAGTCAATGTCCACGATCCTGTTTTTTCGTCGCTCTTGCCCGCCCACCGACCTTACATTCGTATGGCAGGCATACCTGAATAACGCGTCAGAAGTAACGCGCAACTGAGAAATATTCACAGCTTGAACCGAACTGCAAGACCAGATGAAACCAGTACCTTGCAGCTCTAGTATCATCTGTCACACCCCACCCGTTGGCATGACAAGATGCCGATACGTTGCGTCGAGATAAGGATGAGTTAGAGAAAGAGCTAGACGCTCTTCTTGTACACGATGATGCCGCCGATGAAAATCACGAGCATCACAACTGCAAACATTAAGAAGGTACTATCCATGGATACTCCTTTCGTCCGGACCCGTCACGCAACGAAGTGGTAGCCCACAGCACACCTCCCAAGGTTTGAGACCGACAGACATCTTTGCCCTGGACAAAGCTGCAAAACATGACATCACAGGGTCTGATGTCACAAGAACAACTCGGCCCCACGCACCTCTGGGAACCTATATCTGCCACAAATTACGCCGCTACGACAAGCCTGGACGCGGTGGTCCAGCGCCCAGGCAGGCGTGCTCGCCCACTCGGTCGGTCAACAGACTGTTTCAAGTCTGCCCTCCCTCGCGGCTCCGTGCGCCTGTCTCGCATGGCGACTTGACGGTTTCGTCACGAACTGTCCTGAATAATGTGGGCTAGGGTATCTATCGATGGACTTCGCTATCTGGTCTGTTTTCGCGAAAGACGTTACTTAGGGGGATATTCACAAACCATAAGAATGGGCTTAGGGAGGTGCATCGAGAAAAGAATTGACCTTCCCCCGATTTCACAGACACCTCCCTACGTGGGAGAATCCTGAAATCGGAGGACAATATGAGCACGAAGACCCGACGATCGTATACGGAGACGTTTAAGGAAGAGGCGGTGCGCCTGGTGCGCGAATCAGGTCAGCCTGTGACCCACGTGGCGCGGGATCTGGGGATTGCCGATCACCTGCTCTACCGCTGGCGGGCCGAGCAGCAGTATGCGGAGGGGCAGGGCCAGACACGCCAATCGGTACGGGCCGAACAGGCGGAACTTGTCCGGTTGCGACGTGAAAACGCTGTCTTGAAGCAGGAGCGGGATTTTTTAAAACGTGCGGCGGCGTTCTTCGCGAAGGAGTCGCGATGAGATACCGAGTCATTCAGGAGCACGACCGTCGCTATCCGATCCGATTGATGTGCCGGGCCTTGGCCGTCTCGGCAGCAGGCTATTATGCCTGGCGTGTACGGCCAGAGAGTGCCCGGTCGGTGTCGGACCGGACGACCCTCTCAGCCATCCGGGTGATCCATCGAGAATCCCGCGAGACCTACGGGAGTCCCCGCATCTGGGACGCCCTCGTCAAACAAGGCTATTGCATTGGCGAGCATCGCGTGGCTCGGCTCATGTGCCAGGACGGGATTCGAGCCAAGACGGTGAAGAAGTGGCGAGCCACGACCCAATCCCAGCATCGGTTCCCCGTGGCCGCGAATACCCTTGAGCGGGCCTTCACCGTCGCAGCGCCCAACCGGGTGTGGGCTGGTGATATCACGTACGTCTGGACCCTGGAAGGCTGGCTGTATCTGGCCGTCTTGCTGGATCTGTACTCGCGTGCGGTGGTCGGCTGGGCGATGGGTCCGCGCTTGATCGGGGACTTAACCGAACAGGCCCTCCGCATGGCGCTCACCACTCGCCAGCCCACAGCGGGACTCCTGCATCACTCCGATCGCGGGAGTCAGTATGCCGCAGGACCATACCAGCAGCTGCTCACCACGCATGGCATCACGGCCAGCATGAGCCGCAAAGGCAACTGCTGGGACAACGCCTGCGTCGAAAGCTTCTTCGGGACGCTCAAGCGTGAACTCGTGTACCATCGGCACTATGCCACACGAGACGAAGCCAAGCAGGAGATCTTTGAATACATCGAGGTGTTCTATAATCGGCAGCGACGGCACTCGACCATCGGGTATTGCGCTCCGGCTGAGTACGAAGTGAGGACGGCTGTCGCGTAACCCGGTGTCCACGGAATTGGGGCAAGGTCAGTGCAGTGTCCAATATCCATGAGGTAATTAAGCGGCTTGCAACCGCGGCTGTGGGCTAATCAAGGGCTGCACCCAATGATCCATACTCCTCATGTCCTAAGT
>JBKKBQ010000217.1:0-3566 GCA_046714015.1 Nitrospira sp. | reverse complement strand
GAGCTATAAGGTCATCCCACAGCTCGGGGACGAGGACCGCGCCACGGTCGGCCCGTTGCTCGACCTCAAGATCAAAACGCCGAGCGGCCAGCTCGTGCCGGTGTCGACATTCACGCACATCGAAACGAACACCGCGCCACGCACCTTGAATCGTTTCCAGCAGCGCAACTCCGTCCGCATCTTCGGCGGTGTGAAACCGGGCGTCACGAAAGATCAAGGACTGCGCGTGCTGGAAGAAGCCGCAGCGAAGGCGAGCAATCCCCCCGTCGTGCTCGACTACGCGGGCGAGTCGAGACAGATCCGCCAGGAGGGCGCTGCGCTGACTGTCACATTGGGATTCGCCCTCGTGCTCATCTATTTGGTGTTGGCCGCCCAGTTCCAGAGCTTCCGCGACCCACTGATCGTCCTGTTGGGCTCGGTCCCCCTCGCGATCTCCGGTGCGCTGGTCTTTAGTTTCTTGGATCTCACAACCATCAATATTTACTCGCAGGTCGGCCTGATCACACTGGTGGGATTGATCGCAAAAAACGGGATCTTGATTGTGGAATTTGCCAACAAACTACAGGCCGGCGGCCTCTCACGCATCACCGCTGTACGTGAAGCGGCCTTGACCAGATTGCGGCCGGTGCTGATGACTTCCGCAGCCACTGTCTTCGGGCATCTTCCCTTGGTGCTGGTATCGGGACCTGGCGCCGCAGCCCGTAACAGTATCGGGATGGTGCTGGTCACGGGGATGACGGTCGGAACGCTGTTCACTCTGTTCGTTGTGCCGGTATTCTACTCGCTGATCGCGGCGCAACATCAGCCGAGCCGGGAGTCCGAAGGGATATCGCTCGACGCCGAGGATGAGGAGCTGCTCGCAGTCGGAACACAGGGCTGAACGGATTGTTCCAAAAGGACGTTCCAAGGATATCGACCATGCTGAAGATTAGTTCAGAAAGGAATCCGGATTCAGTGCGCCTTATCGTGGAGGGCAGCCTGAGCGGACCCTGGATCAGTGAACTCGAGCATGAGTGGCGAACCATTCAACCGTCCGGAGCAGTCCCTCTCGTTGTGGATCTGACGGGCGTGACCTTTGTGGGAAAGGACGGCAAGCTTCTATTGAAACAGCTGTGGCGAGAGGGCGCTCAATTGATCGCAACGGGATGCTGCATCGGTCACCTTGTGGAAGAGATCGCTCGGTCATAACCGGACATGTCTTTCATCCGATGCGGGGCAACATGTGAGGGAGCATCATGCGCACAGTCAGTTTGTTCCTCGGATTTTTCTTCCTGGCCGCCTGCGTCATGGGCCCGGATTACAAGCGGCCCCAGACCGACGTGGAGGATCGCTTCCGCATGACGGAGGGTGCGTCGGACTTGCCTTCCTTGGCCAATCTGACCTGGTGGGAACTTCTGCGCGACGAACAGCTCCACCAGCTCATTCGGACGGCGCTTGAGCACAATTGGGATCTCCAGCGGGCCGTGGCGACTATCGATGAATTTCGAGCGAGAGCCCTGGTCGCGCAAACCGATTATGTGCCGCAAATCACGGCAGCGGTGAACGCGCCGGCCGCCCGTAGCGCCGTGTTCTTGTTCCCGGGATTCGCCAGCCCCTTCAACCATTATGCGTTAGGCAACCTCTCCTGGGAGGTGGATCTGTGGGGGCGCATCAAACGATCCACCGAGGCGGCTCGCGCCGATCTCCTGTCCAAGGAAGAGAATCGTCGCGCGGTGACGATACAATTGGTCAGTGCCGTGGCCGAAGCCTATTTCAATCTGCTCCAGCTCGACCTGCAGCTCGATATCGCGGAGCGCACCTTGCGCTCGTGGGAAGAATCCGTGCGGATCGCACAAGCGCGGCTGCGGCAAGGCATGACCTCGAAGCTGGACGCGGATCAGTTTGAAGCGGAACGAGCGGGGGCGGCGGCCCGTACGGCGGATTTGCATCGACAGATGGGGCAAGCCGAAAACCAGTTGAGCGTCTTGCTGGGTCGCACACCGTTTGCGGTCGCCCGGGGCCGTTCATTGGACAGCCAAATCCTGGCTCCTGATGTTCCCGCCGGGTTACCGTCCGAGCTGTTACACCGGCGACCTGACTTGCTCGTCGCGGAACGACAGTTAGCCGCCGTCACCGCCCGTATCGGAGCCGCCAAGGCCGAACGATTCCCCAAAATCACGTTGACCGGGTTGGCCGGCCTGGCCCATCCCGAATTGTCCTTGATCTTCACCGAATCGTCCTCGTTCGGCGTGTTCGGCGCCGGCCTCGCCGCGCCGCTGTTGAACGCCCAAGTCTTGGGCTTCCAACAAGAAGCCGTGGAAGCCCAAAGCAAACAGGCATTGGCCCAATACCGACAGACGGTGCTGACGGCCTTTCGAGAAGTTGAAGACTCGCTCATCGCCGTGCGGACGGCTCGCAGTCAGAGCGAGTCCCAGCAGCAACAGGTTACGGCGCTCCAGTCGGCCCTGAAACTGGCCGAACTTCGTTATAAGGGAGGGCTCGCCAATTATCTTGACGTGCTCGTGGCCCGACGGAATCTGTTCGAGGCGGAGCTCGCCTGGGCCGGCACCCGCCGATTCCATCTGGCGTCGATCGTGCAACTCTACAGAGCGCTCGGAGGAGGCTGGTCTCCTCAAGATTCCGCTCAGCAGATGCCGGCGACGCATGTGTCGGAAGTCGGAAAAGGCTAGGAAGGCGGACATGACGATGGAACTACGACCGGTTCAAATGAAGGACATTCAGGCATGCGGGAGAGTGATGTACGAAGCATTCACGGACATCGCCCAGCGCCACAATTTTCCTCCTGATTTTCCCAACGCAGCGGTTGCGGAAGGGCTGCTCAGCGACTTGTTGAATGCGCCCGCTTTCGATGCCTTTGCAGGCGAGGAAGAGGGCCGGATACTGGGGAGTATCTTTGTCTCGCGTCGTTCGCAAGTGGGCGGGATCAGTGTCCTCACCATCGATCCCAAGGCCCAGAATCGCGGCGTCGGCCGAGGTTTGCTGCAGCATGGCATGGGGTTCTTAACCGAGCAGGGTCATACACGCCAACAGATTATTCAAGTGGGATATCACAATCGCTCGCTATGTCTCTATGCCAAGGCGGGCTTCATCGCCAGCGAGATGCTGTCCAACATGACGGGCAAACCGATCAGAGCCAATATTCCGTCGCGCAGGGTGCGAAGGGCGTCCGAGAGTGACACACGCGCTTGCAACGCGCTGTGTCGAACGGTGCACGGCTTTGATCGTGAGCATGAGGTGGCGCATCCCATCGCCCGTGGGATGGCTACCGTGGTTGAGAACAACGGTCGGATCACGGGGTACACGACGGGAGTTGGATTTGTGGGCCATGGCGTAGGCGAGTCGAATGAGGATCTGAAGGCATTGATTGCATCGGCTGACGGTTTTGCCGGACCGGGCATTCTGATCCCGACCGGAAACGGTGGGCTCTTTCGATGGTGCCTCGAGAACGGGCTCAGAGTTGTGCAGCAGATGACCCTCATGGATACGCAGCCTTCGGGTCCTCCGAACGGGGTCTATTGGCCCGCCGTCCTGTCTTGAACGGGCATCGCATCTCCCCGGTATGCAGG
>JBKKBQ010000216.1:0-9001 GCA_046714015.1 Nitrospira sp. | reverse complement strand
CCCATCAGGAAATCCAAAAACAGCGGGGATTGATTGAAATGCCAACCCGGCTTGGGTCGAGCAAGGATCTTGAAGAAGAGCTCTTGAGTCCGCGCCCGCTTCAAGAAATGTTGCTGATCCGGGGCCTTTTGATAACTATACCCTGGAGAGATGGTCATCCCTTCGACGCCGAGCGCCATCATTTCATCAAAAAATGTTCTGACCCGCTCAGGGTTCGCATCATCGAATAAGGTCGTGTTGGTCGTCACGCGATGGCCACGTTTGAGTGCGGCTTTGATGGCCTTGACCGCCACCTCATAGACCCCATCGCGGCAGACGGCCAAATCGTGCTCATCCTTGAGGCCGTCCATATGGACACTGAAGGTCAGGTATTTCGAGGGCTGATACTCGTCCAGCTTCCGCTCCAAGAGGATAGCGTTCGTACAGAGATAAATGTATTTCTTCCGATCCACCAAGCCCTGCACGATGGTAGCGATTTCAGGATGAATGAGCGGCTCCCCACCAGGAATGCTCACCATAGGCGCTCCACATTCCTCGGCCGCCGCCCAACATTGCTCTGGTGTCAATCGCTTATCGAGGACATGATCGGGATACTGAATCTTCCCGCATCCTGCACAGGCCAGGTTGCAGCGAAAGAGCGGTTCAAGCATCAGGACCAAGGGATATCGCTTCACTCCCTTCAGCTTCTGGGAGAGCACATACGTCGCCACGGTATACATCTGGGAAATCGGAACAGCCATTCCGCTCTCCTTAACTAGCTCGCGTTGTTATTCTTTCGACCCTGTATATATGAACAGCTACGAGCCGTAGCCGCACTTGGAGGCACAAGAATGTTCGGGATTGTAACATCATGCGTAGAGCTCGTCAATTTCGAAATGGATAAACAGTAAGCTCAAGAAGTAGGTGCATCTACTTGCTCCAGCATCAGGTTTCTGCTACCGTCAACCCGACATAGGTCCGGCCGATCCAAGCGTCCTTAGCTGAGGCAGCTATGAGACGTATCACTCCCCTGTCTCGCCGTCTTCTCTGGTCTACCGGCTGTTTATATGCCGATGGTCAACCAGGCGAGGGTGAGCGCATCGATCATTCGGGAATATCCAAGCCATCTATCCTCTTACAGAAGGAGCGCGCATTATGATCATGAGAAGCCTGATGTTGGGAATCGCATCACTATTCCTGCTCGCCTTCGTCTATTTGGGAGTATCGTCCGGCGCCAAGGATGCCGGCGGTATTCCCGCTGAGAAAGTAGCGGATATGTTACATTCCGTCATCGAGTCGCACCGCACATTTTATACGTTGCATGTTGTAGAGCGGATGCAAGCGAAAGGCGCTGCCGTCGCATCAGAGAATTGGCGCTCCGAGAAGACCTTACCCCTGCCGGCCCAATTTTTACAGGAAAGCGCTCGTCTATCGGTCAATTCAAAGGCGAAGGTCGGCTATAAACTCATCAGTCTCTGGCCCATCAACAAGCAGAACGGGGCCAAATCCGAAGCTGAGCATAGGGGCCTGATGGCAACCCA
The DNA here is from genome assembly GCA_046714015.1 of Nitrospira sp. Taxonomy (GTDB): domain Bacteria; phylum Nitrospirota; class Nitrospiria; order Nitrospirales; family Nitrospiraceae; genus Nitrospira_D. The sequence goes on along the minus strand of JBKKBQ010000216.1, from coordinate 7,481 downwards.
ACAGAACCCGGACCGCTCGTACACTGAAGTTGTCATGAACGGATCGGACTCCTATCTTATGGCCATCTATGCCGATAGAGCGGTGTCTCAAGCCTGCATCGGGTGCCACAACTCTCATCAGGACAGTCCGAGACACGACTTCAAGCAGAATGAAGTCATGGGCGCCATTATGATCATGATCCCGCTGACCCTGTAGCAAAGCAACAGACAGCCTGGTGACCGGCGCCTCCGACAATGAGTCTCGTAATAGCGAGCGGCCTGCACGAAGTGCGGTATCAGAAAGTGGGCGCACTGGAGGTGTGTATCCGTGCACCTCGGTCACGAAAACGCAAAATCGCGCGGGGTCAACCCAAGGTTGGTATGGAGGCGCCGAGCGGGTTCGAACCGCTGCATCGCAGTTTTGCAGACTGCTCCCTTACCACTTGGGTACGGCGCCCCGGAGGCGACATTATAGTCGCTTCGTTTTCAGGAACACAACACGACAACAGACCGACGACCCTTCAGACAGCAGCCTCACTCGAAAAGCGAGATCGATGTTGCGGAGAGCCATGGGTCCACAGAGCGATTTGACCAGGAGCACCGCCTTATGATTCACTGACCACGCGTGAATCGCCGGCGCGCATCTTCCCAAGATGCGCGCCTGGATAGTTCCACCCACCCCTACTGCTGAGAAGTAATCCGTACAAGATCAGCATCGCGATACCGAGATGATGGAAGCTCTTCAGCGCTTCCCATCTTGCCGAACCCACGACTTCATAATTCAGCACCATGGTCAGCATCACGTATATAGCCAGCAGGATGTATCCCGTAGGGGCCAACTCGCCGTTCAATCTTGCTGCGGCCGCCACGACAACATACGCCGCCGGTATCATCCACACCAAATGCTGGTCCCATGTGATGGGTGAAAAGAACAAGGCCAAGAGCAAGGTTCCGGCAAAATCCCTGGCCCAGGTTGGATCGCGTGGACCGTCAACCTTCTGCCGAGTGGACCATGCGAAGAGTCCCACTATGGCCAAAGCCGCGATCCCCACGATCAGCGTCGCAGCTCCTGACGGCAGATCCAACACTGGCCTGTATCCAGGATCTACTTGCCGCAGGCGATGGTCCGGTGGATACGTGACCAAGTACCGCAGCATGGTATGGCGGAGCGAAAGGTTGGCCTTTTGGAGCTCGTTTTCCTGCCGACCGTCCGCCTGCCGATCCAGCACGGATAAGACGGCATTCTGTGTCCATTCGGCTTGATGGGTCCACCAATTCATCGGCCCCATATACACAGCAGGCAGGACGATCCAAAAGACGGTCGCCAGCACTGTGTAGAACGCGAGTCGCCACTGCCGCTTCCAAAGAAACAGCAACACAAAGAGCGCGGGAGTGACTTTCAGTGTGATGCCGAACCCAAGGATAATCGCACCGAGTCGCTCTCTTCCGCTCCAGACGGCGTAGATCGCGCAGGTGAGAATGCCCAAGAGCATCAGGTGCGGCCCCCCGTCATCAAGATCATTCAAAATAAATTGCAGCGTCAACGCCCCCGCGCCCACGCCGACCCAGAGCCGGCTCCACGCGTTTGCGTCGGATGTGCCGCACAGCATGCGGTGGAACAGCACGATGGTGATGACTAAGCATCCGACCGCAACGGCATACCGCAGGGCCAAGCTCGGGTTTCTGTCCAACATGAGCAAAGGGGCGAAATAGATGCCGGTGGTCGGCAAATACATGTAGCAGTAGTCGTTGGCGTAGAGATATTCCCCAGAGAGAAAGCGCCGGCCGATCTCGCGATGGATATCGATGTCACGGAAGTGAAATGACCGGCCAAAAGAAATGATGTAGCCGTGCACCACCGCCGCTACCAGGAGACCGACCTTCACCAGCCTCGTAAAGAGAGGAGATCGGGCAAACTCACTGATGAAACGGATGGCGGACTTCGATTCCATAGCTGAGAGGCACACATACACGAGCTTGTGAAGGTACGTCAATCGTTTCTCGGGTGGGAGAAGTGTGCAGCGTCAATGAAGTAGCGGGAGAGTTGTTGCCGCCGTCGGCAATGCACCTACCGATGTGGCAAGACCGGGATTTCTTTGCCGAGCGTCGACGGGTGCTCCGACTGGGGTTTCAGCGATTCCCATCCATTTGAAGGGACCGATGCAATCGCTGCGCCGTTGTGTTCCGCTTCTTTTTCCTTGGCCAGCAGTTCCACTTCCTGAATCAGCGTATCCATCAATTCTTCCATCGGTACCTTGCGGACGAGCTTGCCTTGCTTGAACAAAATGCCTTTGCCCTCACCGCCGGCAATCCCGATATCGGCCTCTTTCCCCTCTCCAATGCCGTTGACGACACAACCCAGCACCGACACGTTCAACGGGGTCTTGATGTGGCCGAGTTTCTTTTCCAACTCGTTCGCCATCCGGACGACGTCGATCTCGACGCGCCCACACGTCGGGCACGCGATGACATTAATGCCTCGATGACGTAATTCGAGCGACTTAAGGATTTCGAACCCGACTTTGACTTCCTCGACGGGGTCTGCGGCCAGCGACACCCGCAACGTGTCTCCGATGCCCTGCGAAAGCAAATACCCCAGGCCGATGGAAGACTTCACCGCCCCGGTCATGGCCGTCCCTGCCTCTGTAATTCCGATATGCAGCGGATAATCGGACTGATGGGCGAAGAGCCAATAGGCATCGATCGCATGATGCACGTCCGAAGCTTTGAGCGACACCTTCAGGTTAGTAAAGCCCACGTCTTCGAGCGCATGCACAGCATTGAGCGCCGACTCAGCCAGCGCCTCCGGGGAAGGCCATCCGTATTTCTCCAACAACGGCCGTTCGAGCGACCCTCCATTCACGCCGACCCGCAGCGGAATCCCTCGCTCATTCACGGCCTTGATGACTTCCTCCACTTTCCACCACGCCCCGATGTTACCGGGATTGATACGGACACAATCGACAATGTGCGCGGCCTTCAAGGCCAGCCGATGATCGAAGTGAATGTCGGCAATCAGCGGTACCGTCATCGCCGCTTTGATTTGTGGAAGGGCTTGGGCGGCCTCGTCGTCCGGAACAGCCACGCGGATGATTTCACAGCCGGCGGCTTCGAGCTGGTGAATCTGTGCAACCGTCGCGGCCACATCGCGCGTGTCCGTCGAACACATGGATTGCACAGACACCGGGGCATCGCCCCCAACCTTCAGTTTGCCGACCGAAATCTGTCGAGTTTTTCGCCTGGCTATATGCATCTGTTGTAACTCTCTTACCCCTTACTCTTTACCCCTCCACCGTCTTGATCAGCTCCCCTGTTCGTCTCCATGAGGATGGCCGACCAGCGCCGAACCTGTGAGTGACGATTTCACGGCGTGTGCTTTGCCGATCACTTCCTTCACACTTTGATAGATCCCTTCAGCGGTCAAACCATACCGTTCCCGCAACAAATCTTGTGGCCCCTGTTCGATGTACCAGTCAGGCAAACCCAGAACCTTCGTTTTCACATCCGTGACACCGGCCTCCGAGAGAGTTTCCAAAACCGCCGAACCGAAGCCACCGATCTTACAGCCTTCCTCCACCGTCACCACATAGCGCACCTGCTTCGCCACATCGACAATCAGTTCATGATCGAGCGGCTTGGCAAATCGTCCGTTCACGACCGCCGTGGAGATCCCTTCCTTATCGAGCCGTTCGGCGGCTTCGACGGCCTGCCAGACCGAGACACCGATCGCAATGATGGCCACATCCGCCCCAGCTTTGAGAAGCTCGCCTTTCCCTACGGGCAAGGCTTGGGGAATCGGATCCATTTTTACACCGAGACTGACTCCACGCGGATAGCGCACGGAAATCGGTCCGTTAAATTCCAAGCAGGTTTTCATCATGTGCTGCAGTTCGTTTTCATCCTTCGGAGCCATGACGACCATATTGGGAACGTGCCGCAGGTAGGCATAGTCAAACGCCCCATGATGCGTCGTCCCATCCTCCGCGACGAGTCCTCCTCGATCGATGCAGAAGACCACCGGAAGATTCTGGGTGGCGACATCATGCACGACCTGATCGTAGGCCCGCTGCAGGAAGGTCGCATACATTGCAACCACCGGCTTCATGCCCTGCGTGGCAAGCCCCGCCGCAAAGGTCACGGCATGTTGCTCGGCGATCCCGACGTCGTAAAGACGATCCGGGAATTCTTTTTCAAATGCGGTCAGTCCCGTGCCTTCGCACATCGCGGCCGTAATGGCGACGACGCGCTTATCTTCACGGGCCAGCGTGACGAGTGCGTCCATCGCGATCGCCGTGTAGGACGGTCGCGCGGCTTTCTTGGCGGGTGCGCCTGTCGACCGAACAAACGGAGGGCACGCATGAAACCACACCGGATTTTTCATGGCCGGCTCATACCCGAGTCCCTTCTTCGTGATGATATGCAGCAGGACCGGCCCCCTCATCTTCAGCACATTCTCAATCGTCGGAAGGAGATGCTCAAAGTTGTGGCCGTCGATCGGCCCACTGTATTGGAACCCGAGTTCTTCAAAGAGCAATCCGGGAAGAATCACGCCTTTGGCGAGTTCTTCGGCACGGCGAGCGAGCTTTTGCATATCGCCGCCGATATGAGGGATCTTACGCAACAGCTGTCCGGTCTCTTCGCGCATCTTGCCGTAGAACTCCCCCGTGATGGTCCGGCTCAGATAGGCGGAAATAGCCCCGACGTTCTTCGAAATCGACATTTGGTTGTCGTTCAAAATCACCAGAAAATCTTTTCCGAGCCCGCCGGCATGATGCAGTCCCTCCAGCGTCATCCCGGCCGTCATGGCGCCGTCACCGACGACACAGACGACCTTGTTCTTCTGCTTCAACTGCTCTCTGGCCTCGACCATGCCAAAGGCGGCCGACACACCGGTCCCCGCATGGCCGGCGTTGAAGGTATCGTACGCACTCTCTTCCCGTTTACAAAACCCGCTCAATCCACCGTACTGGCGGAGCGTGTGAAATTGCTCCCGCCGACCGGTGAGAAGTTTGTGCGTGTATGACTGATTGCTGGTGTCCCAGACGATCTTGTCGGTTGGTGTATCCAGGAGATATTGCAAGGCCACCGTGAGCTCGACGACGCCTAGGTTCGAGGCTAGGTGTCCGCCGACATTCGAGACCGCTCCGATAATTTGTTCCCGAATCTCCTGGCACAATGCCGGAAATTTGTCGGGAGACAACCGCTTCAGATCGGCAGGACTATGGATCGTCTTGAGTATGGACATAGATGGTCTCCTTACGTTCGTCACCCCGTCAGCAACGTGGCCTACACACACGGCCGACCCACTCCGTTTGTTGGGATGCCAAATTTGGTGGAGTCTCACACACGATCTGCATGAAGTCAAGTACTTATGAAAGATGCCTGGGTGGACTTCCTCACTCCTGGGCCTCATCATAACACGTCACGACGGGTCTCATCGGGATGGGTACCGGATGGTCCGGTTAGTAGGGAAAATCGAGCCCGGCAAAAATAGCTCCCCCCTCTTTACTGAATCCGTAATCGATCCGCCCCACGACGTTGGGCCGGATGATCCCTCGAAATCCGATACCCGGTGTGATGCGATAGTCCTTGAAGCTCACATTCTTAAACGAGTTAAACACTTGTCCGGTATCGAGGAACGGCGCAATCTCAAAATCCGCCATAACTCCGGCCAAACGCGTTCGCAGGATATGAATGCGCTCCTCAATACTGAAGGCGACCAGCTGCTTGTCTATGTATCGATTCACACCGAAACCGCGCAGGTTATCCTGTCCGCCCAAGGAGCTCTGTTCATAAAATGGAACGTTCGATCCGAGCGTGGCTTGCAGATCGCCGCGAATCACCAAAATCGCCCGCTTTGATTCACTCGCAAACATCTTTTTGATCTCGAGACCATACCTGGAATACAGGGGGTCTGCGCCTTGATGGAAATTGTAATTGAGCTCGGCATAGGCCGTGATGGCCATCCCATCCGTCGGAGTTACCAGGTTATTCCGCGTGTCATAATGAAAGCTGACCCGCTGACCGAGAATCGTTGCCCCCTCCACCCCGGGAACGTTCTGGAAAACTTCCCCAGTAAACGGAAGTTCCGTCGCTCCCTGTTGAATTGGCTGCATATATCGGAATCGTTGGCTCACGGCGATCTGCGTCACTTCATTGGCATAGACACCGAATCTCCAGTTGAGTCTCGTCTCGGGGGCCGTGTAGTTCGTCTCATCCCCTTCGACCGTCGTCGGGCCAAGCCCGAAAAAACGCACGGTGGCATTCTTGAAATGCGTGGCACTGACCCCGATGCTATACCGACCATTGCTGAAACCAGGATCGACATAACTCAACATGAATTTTCGCTCGATTTGTTCCGTCCATGACGCGATGCCTCGGAGTTCTTTTCCACCCGGTTCGTACCGGAACAGATTGACGGTTCCACGGGTGCCCACGATCGAATTGTAGACCACCATCGGCGCGACCAAATACTTGAGGTCCCCGTCCGGTCCGGTGATGAGGGCCGGCACAATCATCCCGACATCGCTGCCGTCGTTCTTGCTGGAACTGACGGCGGGAATCGGGAACAACTTCACATCGGCGTGCGCGCGCATGAGCGCAACGGGGCACAGCCCCCATAGCAACAGGAGGGCGGCGCTGACGGCAAGGCTGCGCATACACGTACTCATGATTCCGCCAACGACGTTATGGCGCCTTGAGTTTGTCGGATTTTTTGCGGAGCTGATCGACGAGATCCGAATAGGAAGAGGCACGAAGAATCTTCGTAAACTGCCCGCGATAGTTGTTCACCAGGCTGACCCCGTCCACGACGACGTCATAGACCCGCCAATCCTCCGCTTTGTTGATCAAGCGATAATCTAGCGGGATCTCCGTCTTTCCTGAAAACACTTTGGTCCTAACTTCCGCGTACTCTTTCTCCGTTCGCTCATTGAGATACTGCGCGCCTTCGCCGGAATAGGTTTCGATCTTGTCCGCGTACGAATTGGTCAGCAACGTCCGAAAGAGGTCGACAAATTCCTGTTTCTGCTGATCACTCAGCTGGATCCAGGGAGCGCCAAGCGCCCGTCGAGACAATTCCGTATAGTCAAATCGAGCCGATACCACCTTCTCAAGCAGATGTCGGCGCTCCTCGGTCTTCTCCGGGTGCTTGAGTTCTTTATCCCGTACGATACGGAGGACTTCGTCGATGGTTCCCTTCATCGCCTCCGTAGGTGGCCCCGCATAGCCTGGAACCGCCGTCAACCCGACCGCGATTACCGCCAGGATCACCATGGTTCGCCAACGGGAAACAATGTCACCTGCCCACTTACTGCTCAACACCATTATCGCCCCATCTCCCTTTGCCGGTTATGGCACTTTTTATTTGCCGGTCTGGTCGGACGAGTTAGTTGACCTTCCCATGCACATACTGGCTTACTAACTCCTCCAAGTCGAGGCCTGATTCCGTATCACGAATGGCATCTCCCGGTTTCAGAGGATCTCCTCCTCCACCTGGAGAG
>JBKKBQ010000215.1:0-11142 GCA_046714015.1 Nitrospira sp. | reverse complement strand
CGACTGAACCCTTCCTATATTGCTCAGCTGTGTGAATGATGCGCTGTTTGGCTTCCGTCTGTTGCTTTGGGCTTAACTTGGCCCATAGATTCTGAATCGGCGCGGCGATGTCCATCAGGCTGGAGTAATAATCCTCTGCCGCCGCAAATCGGACATCGGCGAGGAATTCTTGTTCGGAGACTTCGACAAAGCCTGCCTGTTGCAGCAGCATGCCGGCGAGATCGCCGGCCTTTGCCAAGCGGAAAATTCCCGGCGCCGCTGGATCTGGTGGGGGAAGTTCGACGAATTGCTTCATGACGTCCAAGGGTATCTTGAGGTAGGGATTTTTGTCCGGTGCAGACCAAACGGCGGCAGAGACCCACGTGTCGGGCTTGAGGATGCGTGCAATCTCAACGATGGCCTTGGGAATCTCCGGCAGGAACATCAGACAAAAGCGGGTGGTCACTGCATCAAACGAAGCCGTCTCGAACGGCAGAGCGGTGACGTCACCGGTGCGAAACGTGACGTGAGAAAGGCCCAGCGAAGTAGCTTTTCGCCCAGCGACTTCCAGCATCTGCTCGGCGAGATCGATTCCCACCACGCTGCCGTTTACGCCGACTGTCTGGGCAGCGAGCAGGGCTGGGTAGCCGGTGCCGGATCCCAAATCCAACACACGAAGACCGGTACGCAGTCTGGCATCGCCGATGAGCCGGTGATTCAGGAAGGTCATCTGCTCGTCAAAGAAGCGATCCCATTTCTCCCACCCGCCGGCGACGCGGTTCCAGTCCTGACGTTGACTCTCGATGACTTGCTCGGGCGATGGTGTTGACACGAAGTCACCGTAGGCTTTGCAGACTTTGGCGCATTTCTTGAAGTTCGGACACAAAAAGGTCGAGGTGTTGATTCCTCCGTGGCTGATCGTCTTTGAACTTCCACAGTCGCTTGAAGATCGTCCCGAGTTCTTTGTTGTGTGTGACGGCCAGTGCATAGGCCGGTTGTTCTTTCACGGATTTCTCGACACAGCAGATGCTGTTGTCGATCGCATGAAACTGATTGTGCAGATCGTCGAAGGGTTGATCGATTCCCTTGCCTCCTTTGGCAGCGTTCGCCGAGGCTTCCGCCATATTGGTCAGATTGATGAGCGTCTCGACGCCTGTTGCTCCCTTGGCCTTTTGGGTAAATTCTTTTGCGTGGGGATAAAAGAGGTAGCTGCATCCGCTTGTACTTAGCAGCAGCAGGACGGCGATTGGGAGTAGTGACTTCCAGCTCATATGTCCTCCTTGGTCAAACGGGTGAATTGCGAGAGAGGAACTCCCTGCCACCTGATTCTAGGCCGGGAAACCTGCTCCATAATGAATGATGAGCGCTCCTAGACCGTGACGGGCACGGTCTTGATCGCGGCCTTCACTTGGGAGGCCATTTCTGGTGGAATTGAATCCAACTTATGACATTGCTTGGCGTGGGTCGCGACGAGCTGCATCAGTTCCGCCTCAGTCTCCGCGCGCACCTGGAATCCGCAGCCGCCCGACGGTTGCACGTCCAGACACCCGAGCTGCTTATACTGTTTGGTTGCCATGGTTGCCTCCTGTTGTTGGGTTGGTGATGATCCTCTACATGGCGTGGAAAAACTCCTCTTTGAAGATCTTGCTATCGCACACTGTGTAGAGAGCTGTTTTGTCGAGCGTCATGCGCTTTCTTATCTGCTTCGGTGTCATATCGTACTTGAATCATAGGATGTCGAAGCGATCGATCGCGTCCTGGTTCTTGCCTTGCCGGCACAATGCTGCCACGTCCTTCCCAATTTCGGAGGTTGTCACGACGCTTCCCTCCTCTGTTGATGAATAGGATGATCGTAGTGGATTTGTACGGAGCAGATCAACCCTTGATGTGTACCAAGGATTCCTTACGCAAACGTTCGTTGCGATCGTACTCGGATCGTGTCTACAATCTTGGGAGCGAATCCATCGTATGCATGCAATAGATGCGCAAGCGGAGGTGATGACCGTATCAGACGAAAAGATTCGGTGCGGCTGGGGTCGATCTGAAACCGCATCTCATTGGGTATCATGATGAGGAATGGGCGGTGCCGGTGCATGACGATCGTCAGCTTTTCGAGCCGCTCTTACTCGAAGGGGCTCAGGCGGGCCTGACATGGGCGACGATTCTGCTGCGTCGCGAAGGATACCGTAAGGCCTTCAATTTTTCTAAAAAAATCAGCGAGACTCACGGAGGAAGCGCAGGGGACATACCTAACCTCTGCGCTTTAGCTTTTTGGAAGGGCGGGGAAGACTATCGATCAGGCGCTCTGATCGTGCGGGCTCGGCCAGAGCGATAATGACACTCCCACGACCAGGTATACGATAGCCGCAACAATTGCCCCTAAGTTGAGTTCATACCACGCGGTCATCCCGAGGAATGCTTCATTCAGAAGGAGCGCAAGCACCAACATCACAAACCCAATCCAATTAATTAAACTCATACCCATGGATGGTCTCCTTTCTAGTGATGGCCTTGGCCTGTGTTCTACAAACTCTTAAATGAACTGTCCTCTACAACCGGGTCGCAGCTCTATGTCACGACCGAGATTCATTTTAGGCATTGAAAAGCTAAGAGGGTGAACAAGATCATGCTTCCTGACGACATAGCCCTCCCCACAGTGAGAGCCAAAGTCCCACACCAAGGTACGCGACAGCCGGAACAATCACGGCAAGGTTGAAGTCGTACCACACGTTCAAGTACACAACCTCATTGAGGAAGAGAGCCAAGAGCAACATCAAGAATCCTATTATATTGAACCAACGAAAACCCACGATTTGATTCCTCTCGTTGATGTTCTCTGGCTTGCGGACAATGATCGTGTAAATGAACCGTTTTTCTCCCTACTGGGGAATAATTGTACGTCACCCCTGGCACGAAAAGCTACGGTGAAAATGATAGAACTCCCCATCAGGCGTCTTCTGATCTGTGAGCCTCGTCAGCCGTTTGATGGTATCCAGGGCAGCACAATGTCTAAAAGTGCTTAGGATTATCAATCACTTAGATATGGATGCCTTCTTCGCCGCGATTGAGGAGCGAGATACTCCTGCTTTTCGGGGAGTCCCTCTCGTGGTTGGCGCAGATCCGCTATGCGGGAAAGGGCGCGGGGTCGCCGCCACTTCGAACTACCCGGCACGTGCGTACGGAATTCACTCGGCGACGCCGATCTCCACTGCATGGCGCTTGTCTGAGGCCGCTCGTCGCGCTGGCAAACAGCCGGTGACCTTTGTTTCGGTCGATATGCAAAAGTATGCCCGGGTTTCAGAGCAAGTGATGCGGATCGTACGGCGCGTTATTCCAACGGTGGAGCAGGCCAGTATCGATGAAGCTTATGGGGATGTGAGCTTTACGGAATCCTATGAGGCAGCGGAGGCGTTATGCCGGCGACTAAAGGAAACGATCTACGCAGAAGAACAGCTGACGGCCTCAGTCGGTATTGGGCCCAATAAGCTGATTGCCAAAATCGCTTCAGGATGGCGGAAGCCGAACGGACTCATGGTGGTACGGGAGGAGGACGCCGAGGCGTTTTTGGCTCCACTTTCGGTTCGAGGCATCCCTGGTATTGGACCTAAGACAGAAGCCATGCTGAAGGCCAAGAAGATCAAGATTGTCACAGATCTAAGAGCACTGACTGTCGATCAGCTCGAAGGCCTGTTGGGGAAACGAGGAGTGGATCTTTACGAAAAGATTCGAGGACGAGATGACTCACCGGTCGAGGAATATGCGGAACCAAAATCCATAGGTGAGCAGGAAACGTTCCAATCCGATACGCTCGACAGTCATCTGCTCCTCAATCAACTCGATGTGCTTGTTCGAGGTGTGATTGATCGCCTGCATCACGAGGGATTTCATTCGTTTCGAACCGTCGTGCTGACCGTCAGATTCGCTGATTTTGAAACCAAGTCTCGGGCTCACACCTTGGCCGTACCAACCGGCGATGTCGCTCTACTGCAGCGGGAGGGCCTGAAACTGCTTCTGCCATTTCTCGACCGGCGCGAAAATCCCCGCCGACAGCTCATCCGCTTGCTCGGCCTTCGAGTGGAGAAGCTGAGCTGATGGGATGAACCTTATAGGGTTGTCCGTCCCTCTCATTGCCTCACCAAGCACTGTCGAAAACTCAAGCGCAATTCGGTGACTAACTCCGACGGCCGTACTGCTGTATGCCTGATTGGCTCGGGAGTTCAGACAGACTATGGAGCTGATCGGGGGTTCAACGGCCCTGGGGCCTACCTTCTGGTGAAGGACAGACCTTCTTTCAGTGTATGATTTTTGATTCACGTCAGGAATTGTATTTAGAATCAACAAGCTATCATCACAATACTTCGGAATGATGAATCCATATCCCTTCGGTGTTTTGTTTCGATACGTTTTCAAACAAAGAATTTGAAGGGGATTCGTTAGCGATTCAAGTGCGCATGTCAGAATCCTCCATAGGTACGGCACTTGCTCCAGTCTCTTTGGAGGGAAGCTTTTATTGATCTTTGGAGGCGTCATGAATATTGGAACAAAGGATATCATCCGTGAATCGCCTATACGCTGCGCGGGGAATCTGAATACTGAAGCCGCTGTGGTCGGTGTCTGTAATGACGCGGAGGTTTCATTCCCTTCTCGACGACGAGAGGAGCGGGTGAGCGAACAAAAGGTATGCGCTTATAGCTTATGCGAATCGCTCGATGGACAGCGAGTGACCATTGAGCAGGGTGAGGTCTTCTGTATCAACAGAAGTGAGCATGGGATCCTGGTGTTGATGGGTGGCCGGCCCCGAAAGCATCAACTGCTGGAACTCCATGTGGCTGAAACTCGATGGGAATATTCCCTGAGTTTGTATGAAGTGCAGTGGACGAAAATACTCCCTGTTGAGTCTCAAGGTGAACTGTTTCTAGTGGGGTGCCGTCTCGTATTCGGAGCATCTCGATACTAGGCGTTCTGACCGCTTGGTTGAAAGGTCCTTGTGACTGCGAGTGCATAGTCTGCTTCTCTGTCAGCTTGCTCTGGCAAGCCTGTCGAGTTCCTAGGCCACTCTTCCATGTGCGATTCGTTTGGAACTCCGTAATCAGTTAGCCATTTCCCTACCTTCTTCTGATCTCTCGTGAGGGCTGATCAATCTTCCCTGCGCAAGATTGTGAATACTGATTGATTGCTCGCCGGTATGGCCGTATCCTGCGCGCGTGGTCTTCTGGTTTGTCATCCTCTATCTTCTCCTTTCCGTCGGCATCGGACTTTTCGCTGCGACACGTGTGCAGAACTCCAAGGATTTTGCCGTTGCCGGCAGGAGCCTGCCTTTACCCATTGTGGTGGCGACTGTGTTTGCGACCTGGTTTGGTGCCGAAGCGGTATTGGGCATCTCAGCGACCTTCGTCAAAGAGGGGCTCCGCGGCGTTGTGGCTGATCCATTCGGGTCTAGTATGTGTCTGGTGCTCGCCGGACTGTTTTTTGCTCCACGCCTGTACCGACTCAATATGCTGACGGTGGGGGATTACTATCGGTACCGCTACAACCGTACCATCGAAGTGTTGTGCACGCTTTGCATCGTCGCCTCGTACTTGGGCTGGGTTGCGGCCCAATTCAAAGTGTTGGGTTTGGTGCTCAATGTCGTGACGGAGGGAACTGTCAGCCAGTCGCTCGGAATCATGATCGGCGCAGCGATTGTTCTGACGTATACGACATTCGGCGGCATGTTCTCTGTGGCGATTCTTGATTTCATGCAGATCTCCGTGATCATGGGGGGACTTTTGTATATTGCGTCTATCGTCGGAGATCTGGCGGGCGGCGTCCGCACGGTCGTCAACCATGCGGCCGAGGCCGGCAAACTCGACTTGTTTCCACCGGCCACGATGACGGCGTGGGTTCCCTTCGTCGGGGCTTGGATGACCATGATGCTTGGTTCCATCCCACAACAAGATGTGTTTCAACGCATCACGTCGGCAAAGAACGAACGAACGGCTGTACGAGGTTCGCTGTTGGGCGCCGTGCTCTATTTTACCTTCTGCTTCGTTCCGATGTTTCTCGCCTACGCCGCAACGTTGATTGATCCTGTCAAGTTCGGAACATTATTGGAGCAGGATTCGCAGCTGATCTTGCCGACCCTGGTGTTGCAACATACTCCAATCGCGGCGCAGGTCATTTTCTTCGGAGCAGTTCTTTCTGCCGTGATGAGTTGCTCCAGTGCGACCCTGCTCGCGCCGTCGGTTGCGCTGAGCGAGAACGTCATCAGGCCGGTGTTACCACACTTGAACGATTCTGAATTTCTGCGCCTCATGCGTGTGGTCCTGGTGGGATTTGCCTCAGCGGTATTGGTCCTTGCGCTGTGGTCGGACGCGACGATCTACAAGCTGGTTGTGAGTACGTACAAGGTCACTCTGGTAGCGGCCTTTTTCCCGTTGTTTGCAGGACTGTACTGGAAGGGGGCGACGACACAGGGCGCGCTGTGGTCCGTTGTGGCCGGGCTCACGAGTTGGCTGGCCTTGGAGCTCGTAAGCCGGTCGACGGATGTCTGGCCTCCACAGCTTGTGGGGTTCGCAATGGCGGGAATCGGCATGCTTGCGGGGTCGTTGTGGCCTACCCAGATGCGTGGCCCCAGGGACCTATTGAAAGAGTCAAGGACGGGCTAGGATGAGGTTCTGTCCATCTTCGGCGGCGAGGCCGGTTCTGTTCTCCTATTCACTCGTTGTTCCGGTCAATGATCGAGCGTGAAACGCACGACGCGAAGAACCTCTTGCGGCGTGAAAGGCTTCTGAATCACACGTCGCGCACCGAAGAGCTTGGCAACGTTCAGAAAATTCTGATCGCCGGTAGCTCCCGTCATGGCAATGACTCTGGCGTCCAGAAATTCCTGTGTCAGCGCGAGCGTAACTTCCATCCCATCCCGCTCCGGCATCAGGATGTCGGTGATGACGAGGTCGGGTGGTGTTTCCCGATAGAGGGTGAGGCCGATGTGGCCGCTGGCGGCTTCCCGAATCTGATGCCCGTCTTCTTCAAGAATGCGGCGCAACAATGCTCGAATCGCTGAGTCATCGTCGACGATCAAGATCGCGGCCATACCCTCTCCTTCCAAACCGGAAACCCGCACGTACGCGTCTGTGTGGCGGCGTGACTTAGATTCGGTATCAGGCCGCACGCATGACGACTGCATGCACTTCCGTGTGAAGGTCGTCTTCCATGTGGTCCGCTTCGCTGTTTGCGAGTATCAACGCCGGTTGCGCCTTGGCAAGCCGGTGTTGTTCAATGACCGGGTCATGAACATTCCCGCAATTCCTGCACCGGTATCCACTGGCCCACATATGCCCGATCGTACCATCGAAATCCAAGAAATGATCGCTCACCATGAGTCCTTGGCAGCGTGCACAATTCATGTCTATTCTCCTTGCTAAAAGTTGGGGCTTCGCGCTTGTTATGAGAAAGATAGCTGAGGACTTGGGGGTGAGATAGATCCGAAGGAGGTAACTCAGAAGGAGGGTGGCCTGGACGGCGGGGTGCCCAGATCGGCCTATACCTGATATTTTGAAAGACCTTAGATACAAGAATAAGCCAACATCGTGGACCTCCGAGGCAAGGTGTTTTATGGCGACCATGCCGGTTTGGTGGCACTTTGACCCGCTGCCGGTTTTAGGGGGCGTGAACACCGTCGCAAAGAAGCTGAATGCGAGCGATTACGAGAAGCGGCGCAATTCCGTGGGCTGAAGAAGCTACTCGACCTCGAGTCCCCATTCTCTTCCCCAGCCGACGTTCTGATCGGTTGACCACAAACCGTGGATCAGTCTACCGGCGTCAGTCCCGATGATCAGACAGAGACCACTCCGCTTCACAATCGACGTCCAGTGCCTCTTCCTGCGCCGTGTCAGAACGTGCTTGCGATTTCCGGCTTGTCACAAGTTCTTCCGCTCAGACTTTCAAAATTTGGTAATCTGTTGTGCACGTTGTTTGCCTGAAGACACAGGGTAAGCTGAGACCATGTCCGTTCAAACGTCACCTCGACCTGTTCCGTTGGCGAGACGCCTCCTTGTGCCATTCCTGATCGTGTTTGGGGTGGCGGTCGTGCTTGTGGGAGGGTACGGCGCCTTTCTTTCAACGAGCTTAGCGCTCCCCAAAAGCGATGAGCATCCGCCACTGTTGATCTATGGCGCCCCGTTTTTTCTGACGCCGGGGCTCCATCCTGTGGACTCGGGATTGCTCGACCATCTGCAACGGTTGGAGTACAAGCCGGTCACTGCGGCGCCGCGGGTGACCGGTGAGTATTTCACCACCAAGGACTCCATTGAGATCTTTCTGCATGCTCAGGAGGAACACCGACTTCCTGCACGATCAGTACGGTTGGTGCTGGTGAACGGTATCGTCACCGAGGTGGTGTCAGTGTCTGATGGGCAACCACTTTCCTTGATATCTCTTGAGCCGGTTTTGATCAGCGGGATGCGCTCCGGCTCCAGACAGGTCCGAGAATGGATTCCCCTGGACCGTGTCCCTCCCATCCTGATTAAGACGCTGCTGACCATCGAGGATCGTCGGTTTTTTTCACATTTCGGGGTTGACCCCATCGCGATCGGACGAGCGTTTTGGGTCAACATGACCCGCGGCGTCCTTGTACAGGGAGGCAGCACGCTCACCCAACAATTGGCCAAGAACCTCTTTTATTCTCCCAAGAAAACCATTGGGCGGAAACTTCGGGAATCGATGGCCGCGATGGCGCTCGAGTTCAAGTATCGGAAAGAAGAGATTCTCGAGAGCTATCTGAACGAGATCTATCTCGGCCAAGCCGGACCGGTTTCAATCTACGGCGTGGGAGAAGCCGCTCATCGCTACTACAGTAAGAATCTTGACGAACTGTCGATCGATGAAATAGCGCTGATCGTCGGATTGATCAAGGGGCCCAATGCCTATTCCCCCGTCAAAAACGTTGAGGATGCAACGAAGCGTCGAAACGTGGTGCTTCGACGGCTGAAGGAAGAGGGGATCTTGACGGAGGACGCCGTGGCCCAGGCCATGAGCCGGACGGTGAAGGTCATGCTCAATCAAGATGTCCTCACCGATGCGCCGTACTTTGTCGATCACTTGCTCAGAGAAATCGAGCAAGGGATAGGCATGGAAATACCAGACGGGTCGCGAATTTATTCGACGCTTGATCCCAGGGCTCAGCGATTCGTCGCACAAGCGTTGCAAGAAGGATTAACAAAACTAGAAAAGCGTTATCCGGCCCTGGCTGGAGCCGAGCCTCCGCTTCAAGGGGCGGCGGTCGCATTGGATGTGAGGACCGGCCATGTGCTGGCGATGGTCGGCGGTCGTAACTATCAACTGAGCCAATTCAACCGTGCGGTGCAGGCGCATCGATCGGCGGGGTCTCTGTTCAAGCCGTTTGTGTACCTTGCTGGATTTGAGGCAGCACGTGACCAAGGTACGACCGGACTGACTCCTGCAACATTACTGGTAGATGAGCCGGTGACATTGGAATCCGGCACAGGGTCCTGGTCGCCTCAGAATTACGATCGGCAGTATCGAGGGCCGGTGACGGTCCGAACGGCACTCGAGCAGTCCTTGAACGTTCCTGCCGTTCGGACGGCACACCGAACTGGGATTACGGCGCTCACGAGTCTGCTGCACGCGTTCGGAATTACCACGCCGTTGGCGGCCGATTTGTCCCTGGCGCTGGGTAGTTCTTCAGTCTCTTTGCTTCAGATCACATCCGCCTACGCCGGATTGGCCAATGGAGGTGTGGTCATCCGTCCGGTCGCGCTGTCCAACATGGTGCGGGAGGGAAGGGAGACCATATGGAGTCCTCCCCTCGATCGACGTCAGGCAGCCACCCCGCAAGGGGCGTTTCTCATGACTTCGTTGTTAAAAGGGGTGATAGATCGGGGCACGGGGGCTAAGGCTAGAGCCTTAGGGGTGCGGGGTCCTGTGGCAGGCAAGACTGGGACAACTGATGGGTATCGAGATGCCTGGTTCATTGGCTATACACCGGATATGGCGATCGGGGTGTGGGTCGGTTTTGACGATGAACGAGCCATCAAGTTGACCGGCGCCCAGGCAGCTCTTCCCATCTGGAGTGAGTTGGCGGCTCGGCTCATCCCGCGGGATCCCCCGGATTTTGAGATGCCGGTTGGGGTTGTTCAGCGGAAGGTCGATCCCAAAAGCGGACAGCTCGCGACGTCGCAATGTCCCGAGAAGACGTTTGAGTTCTTCATCACTGGAACCGAGCCGACGGTCTATTGCGAAGTGCACGGAGGCGGGTTCTGGGAGCGGATGAAGCAGACGTTTGGTTTGCCGCAATAAGTGGGTGGCCGATACTAGCCCACATTGTTCATGAACCCTTCCGCTGCAATTGTGGATTTGCCGCTGCGACAAGCCTTGCCGCTCGGCCGGTCAACAGACTGTTTCAAGTCTGCCTCCCTCCCTCGCGGCTCCGCGCGCCCCTCTCGCCTGGCGACTCCGCACTTTCGCGACGAACTGTCATGAATAATGTGGGCTAGGGTGCCGGATTCCACAAACTGTTAGGCGTATCCCTGGTCCTCAGGTAACCTGGGAGAAGGTTGGCCTGCACCCAGGAGTTCCCATGAAAAAGACCGGGTATGGAGACGATGGCAATATTACGCTGTTGGCGAAAGGTGTTGAACTGAAGGGTGAAATCAAAGTCGAGGGTACCGTGCGAATCGACGGCCGGCTCGAAGGGGATGTGCATACAAAGGGGGAAGTCATTGTTGGAGAAGATGGAGTTGTAACGGGAGCCATCCACGCCGATTCAGTGATCAGCAGTGGACGTATCAAAGCCACGGTGACGGCAACCGGGAAAATCCAGCTCCTGAAAACTGCGATTCTGATCGGAGAAGTCCACTGTCCGATGATGCTGATGGAAGAAGGCGCCAAGTTCCAGGGCGTGAGTGACATGGGCGTGACGGCGTGGCCTGAAGAGGCGCCTCGATTGCCCAGCAATGTTCGCGATATGAACGCGCATCGTGGAAAAGCGGTCGCGTTGATCGGAAGGGAAGCAGACCTGTAAGCTCACTCCCGCCTCTCGCCCCCAGTGTGGTCATCACATCGGTGGTCCCGTTCCACTTCCATACCATTCGTTCTTACCGTGACAGACCCCGGTAGATCTGCTATTTACGAAAACTCGCATTTGAATGCCCCGCCCGGAAG
>JBKKBQ010000214.1:0-2986 GCA_046714015.1 Nitrospira sp. | reverse complement strand
CTTGCCGACAAAATACTTCGCCTCTCCTATAGGAATCGCCGCATCCAACAGAGCGATCAAATACCCCTGTGGGTAAAGATGAAGATCGGCGGGGATCTGCAAGGCTTCCCGAACTTTTGAAAATGCTCCATCAGCCCCAACGACCACTTTCGCCTTCACGGTCACATGGTCTTCACCTTGCTTTGCAGTCAACCCAACGACCCGCCCATTCTCTCTAAGCAGACCTGTGAAGGCCGATCGATACCGCAAGGAGACAGAAGATTCGCGCTCGATTGCGCTCAGGATGGCATGATGCGCTACATTCGGCAGAGTGACCACGGCTCGATTGTACGGTGGAGGCAGTTCGCTATAGTCGACCGTGCACAGCCGCTCGCCCCCAACACGGCAAAAATGAAACTTGTGCACCGTACAGGTAGACTCGGCCGGCAATCGATTCAAGAGCCCCAGGCGATCAAGTACTTGTTGTCCGTTCGGCTGCAGGATTTCTCCGCGCAATCCCTGCGGTGGTCCTGGCGCCTGCTCGAAGACGATCGTGTTGATCCCCTTCTGGGCCAGGGCAAGGGCCAGCACGGCCCCTCCTCCACCGGCTCCAACGACGGCAATGTCGGTTTCTTCGACCATTATTCCTCAGCGATGGAAATGCGTAGCCACCTTACCTGCAACATTCCTCCTATTTCCACTCCTGGAATCGCTCGTGATCCTTCCAGAGCGAAAGGAACTTTTCACGCGCTTTGACCGTCATTGCATGGTCCCTAATGATATCCAACCGTTCGTCATTGTAGCGGTTTCCACTGGTCGTTTGATTCATGGACCCACTGGTATTGATCTCGTCGTCAACGACCACTTGCTTCAAATGCATCAGGCCGTCGTGCTGATTGATCTTGATGGGAATCCTGGCTTCTCGCAACGCGGACAGGGCTGTGTGCTGTTTCGGGTCATTCAATCGTTCCCGATCGGTCAGCACACGCACATCCACACCACGGTTTTTGGCGTCGATGAGTGCTTTCACAGAGAGCGGCGACGTCAATCCGTACGCAGCGACAAAGATGTATCGTTTGGCACGATCATACGTCCGTACGAGATGTTCCAGTGGTCTATCCTCCGGACCGTACCAGACCTCGACCGATGTCGCCGAGACCTCCAAGACTGGCCCAAGCAGAACTGCGGCAAGCAGCCAGATGATGAGCCCTCGGCGGCATAACATGGATAGTTGGAACGGCGAAGGCGGGATCATTCCAGCTCGAAGAGGTCGCGGAAGTGGTCGTCAGAGGATTCCCAGGCCTGAGGAGCCTGCACCTGGAGCCATTGTCGGAGAAACTGTTTCTGCTCCTGTGTGAGCAGTTGCTTGATCTGATGCGTACGCCCTTGAAGCGGCTGGAGCAGACTCACCTGTTTCCTTACATCCAGCATCGCAGTTCGGACATACATGTTCGTAAAGGCGGACGGCCTCTCCTCCGTTCCCTCGCCTTGAACCCAAACGGAGAGAAACTTGTCGAGGACAAGGCCGGCGCTGTCCAGCGCCGGTTCCGTATCATGGAACAGCTCGTTCTCGGACTTGGTTAATGGGGTCGATTCCGCAGCGCGAAAGAGGAAGTTCTTTTTCCACATCCTGGCGTCCTTGCAGGCGGCATAGTGGCGACGAGTCGAACCAAAGTCAAGCAACCTCCCACAGACAATCTCCCTGCTCAGCAAATACCGTTGATCATGAATCCTATTGAACATTCAAGCCTCTCATGTGAATGTCGCAGCCTTGACAAGCAGAGCATGCCTTTGCTACGTTCAAAATTCTTTAATCTCTAAGCCAACTTGGGAGAATCTGTGCGGGTCAAGATCAATGGGAAGCCTGAAGAAATCCAGAGCGGAACCGTCCTCGATTTGCTCAAGACAAAGAACATCGAGCCGCAGATGGTCGCTGTCGAGGTCAACGACAAGGTGTTGGATCGTGACCATCTGGCCACGACCCACCTTAACGAAGGAGATCACGTAGAGTTTCTCTTTTATATGGGAGGGGGGTCGTTGAGCACCACATTGCATAAGGACATTACTGAACTGATCGGCAAAACTCCGCTTGTCCGGTTGAACCGTTTTTCAAAGTCCGGTTCTGCGACGATTTTCGGGAAGGTCGAGTTTTTCAACCCCGGCGGCAGCGTCAAGGACCGGATCTGCCTCAATATGATCAATGAGGCAGAACGTCAGGGGAAGCTCAAGCCTGGCGGAACCATCGTTGAGCCGACCAGCGGGAATACGGGTATCGGACTGGCCCTGGTCGCGGCAGTGCGTGGATACAAACTGATCCTGGTGATGCCGGAAAGCATGAGCATGGAACGGGCCAGCTTGCTGTCGTCATATGGCGCGCAGCTGGTGTTGACACCGGCCTGGGAGGGTATGAAAGGGTCCATTAAGGAGGCGGAAAGCATCTTGGCCCAAAATCCGTCGTACTTTATGCCCGATCAATTCTCGAACCCGGCCAACCCTGCGATCCATAAGATGACGACGGCACTGGAAATCTGGGACGCGCTGGAAGGAAAAATCGATGCCTTTGTGGCTGCTGTCGGAACCGGTGGGACCATCACGGGATGCGGTGAAGTCTTCAAGGAAAAGAACCCGGAGATCAAAGTCATCGCTGTCGAACCCGCGACTTCACCAGTCTTGTCCGGCGGCGATCCGGGGCCGCATAAGATTCAAGGGATCGGGGCGGGCTTTATTCCAAAGGTCCTCAATAGAAAAATTCTCGACCGCGTGATCACCGTGACGGACGACGAAGCGTATCACACCGCGAAACAGCTCTCGAAGAAAGAAGGCCTGTTAGTGGGTATTTCTGCCGGTGCCAATGTGTTTGCCGCGCAAAAGATCGCCGATGAATTGGGATCCGGCAAGAATGTCGTGACCATTCTCTGTGACACGGGCGAGCGCTATATCAGCATTGAGAAATACTTCAATATTTGATGACCACTAGTTATTAGGAGGGGTGCTCAAAATGGTCGCC